>DAOVSY010000094.1 GCA_030633365.1 Spirochaetaceae bacterium
AAAGGCTGGTCGCCAACAAGTTGGCCTGGTCGGGACTTTGTCCCTTCTCGGCTATGCTTCCTAAGCTGCTCGCCAATGCAACCAAAGGAAAAGGAGAAGGAAAATGAAAATAAAAGCTATAATGTTTGTTTTATTACTTTTTGGAGCAGCCGTTTTTACACAGGCTCTTGAAGGAGTTCTTTTTATAAACAGTTCCGGGTATGATATGGTTGAATTATATGTTTCACCAACAAGTCATGATGACTGGTATGATGATCTGTTAACTGGACAGACTGTAAGTGATGGTGAATCTGTATATGTAGATATACCGGACTACGATGATTCTGAACTAATGTTTGATGCCATGGCTGTAGATAGTGACGGTGATGAATATTCAAAATTTGAAATAAATCTGTCCAATCCTAATTCCAGATCCATAGAAATAACATTTGATGATTATGATGATAGTTCTGATTATGGTGATGATTACGGTTCAGGTGATTATGATATGGGTTACAGTGACGGTTATAGAGATGCCTTTAGAGACGCTTACAGTGAAGCATTTAAAGAGGGATACCAAACTGGTTATGAAGCTGCTTTGGAAATGCAGCAGTAATCATCATTTCTTAAATCTCCAGAAGCTTTTATAGCTTCTGGAGATATATTTAAAAGTAAATTCTTCCGGGACTGGATCTTCTCCTCCTGAAAATAATACTCCGGTACATCTTAGTATTCTAGTTACAGATAAAATAAACCCTTTAAAAATACCATGATCTATAATTGAATCTTTTGAATAATGGGAGCAGGTTGGATAATAAATACATGAACCTGGGAGAAGTGGCGATATTAGTTTCTGATATAATATAATAGGTAAAATAAAAATAAAACGAATGATATTAAGAAGGAATTTAAAAATTTTCATAGTTAAGGTTAAATAATTGTGTAAATAAGTTCAAGTAAATATGTTCAGTACTTGATAAAATATATGAATTTCAATATTATATCGATTGTTATAGCAACTGAGGTTTTTGTAATGCTTATAAAGAATAATAATATTACAAATACCTCGAAATCAGGAGGAAATTATGGCTGGACCAGTATCAAAAAATGCCCGTCGTGAAGGTGCTCATACACTTTTGAGTAAATGGGGCGGTAATATAAAGATGAAAACTGTTTTTAAAGACGGAAAGATGAAACATGTAGCTGTTTGTGAGAAAAGTGGAAACACAGCAAGAAAACCTAAAGATCTTATGTAAATAATTCTCAAATCAGTATAAAAACAGGACTGTCCTCAATATGGATCAGTCCTTTTTTTATTGTTAAATAGTTAGTTTGAGTTATTTAATGCAAATTCAAGAATATTCATTGCTTTATCAATTTCCTCTTCTGTAACTATTAACGGTGGTACAAAGCGAATTACTTTACTCCCGGCACCTACAATTAATAATCCATTTTTCCGACAGGAAGTAATAATATCTGAACTGGTACAGGTAAGTTCAATTCCCATCATTAGACCTATCCCTCTTATTTCTGTAATTAAGTTAGATTTTGATTTAAGATCAATAAGTTTATTTTTAAGATATTTACCAACTTTTTTTGTATGTTCAAGAAGCTTATTATCCAATAATTCAGTTAATACAATATTGGCTCCTGTGCAAACAAGGGGGTTCCCTCCAAAAGTTGCAGCATGATCACCTGGTTCAAAGTAGTTGAACTTGTCAGTTGAAAGGATAGCTCCAATAGGAAGGCCACCTCCCAAACCTTTTGCAAGGCAAATTATATCAGGAAAAATATTGTAGTATTCATGGGCAAAAAGAAAACCTGTTCTTCCAATTCCAGACTGAACTTCATCGAAAATAAGAGCAATATTTTCTTCTGTACAAAGTTCCCGTACTTTTTTTAGATATTCTATATCTGCCGGGTATATTCCGCCTTCTCCCTGAATAGGTTCAATAATAACAGCACAGGTTTTTGAATCTATTTTCTGTTTTAAATCATCAAAATCGTTAAAATTTGCAAAGTTAATACCTGGTACTAAAGGAAGAAAAGATTCCTGGTATTTCTTTTGTCCTGTTAAAGATAATGAACCTGAAGTTCTACCATGAAATGACTGGTTCATTGCAACTATTTTCCATGCACCATTTTTCTTTGTTTTTCCAATTTTTTTTGCAAGTTTTAGTGCTGCTTCGACTGCTTCAGTTCCGCTATTACAAAAAAATGCCTTATCAAAGTGACTTTTTGATACAAGTTTATCTGCCAGCTCTATCTGTTCTTCGTTATAAAATAAATTTGAATAGTGTATAATGTTGTCTAGTTGTTCTTTTACAGCTTTATTAAAAGCAGGATAGTTATATCCAAGGGCATTAACTGCAATTCCTGCAATGAAATCAAGGTATTCTTTTCCTTCACTGTCTTTCACATAACATCCATCTCCGGAAACAATGGATATTGGGATTAAATTATAGGTTTGCATAAGTACATTACTTGCTTTTTGTATTAAATCTTTCATTATTGTTCCTTAAAAATAATTGTTCCAATTCCTTTTTTTGTAAATATTTCCAATAGAATTGAATGTTCTACTCTACCATCAAGAATGTGTACAGAAGACACACCTCCACTTACGGCCTTAACAGCAAAATCTACCTTTGGTATCATGCCACCGTTAATTATTCCTTCTTTTTTTAATTTTTCTATTTCTTTTAAGGTTGTCTGATGTATTAGAGATTTTTCATCTTCTATGTTCCGCAGGATACCAGGAATATCAGAAATATATATAAGTTTCTGGGCTTTTAAAGCAGAAGCTAGCTCTGATGCTGCCATATCTGCATTAATATTGTATGTATTTCCATCTGTATCTGATGCAACAGGGGCAATTACGGGTGTATAGCCATTATTCAGCAGAACATCCAATAAGCTTGTATCAATATTTGTTAAAGTACCTACATGACCCAGGTCTCCAGTATCTGTAATAAGTTTCTTAGCTGTAAATAGTTTTCCATCTTTACCTGAAATACCAATTGCTTTTATGCTGTGAGAAGCTAATAGATTAACTATATTCTTATTAACACCACCGGAAAGAACCATTTCTACAGTTTCCATAGTTTCTTTATCAGTAACTCTCATTCCATTAATAAAGTTGGTTTTTTTGCCTATCTTTTCCAGCATAGTATTTATTGCAGGACCACCGCCATGAACTATTACCGGTTTCATCCCAACGTATTTCATTAAAACAATATCTTCTATAATTTTTTCACGCATTTTTTCATTTGTCATGGCACTACCACCATATTTAATGACAACAATCTTTTCATTGAATTCTTTTATATATGGCAGAGCTTCAATTAGCACACCGGCTTTTTCTATATACTTTTCCATTTTCTTTCCTTAATTATATTTTGCTTTCTATTATGTATGGTAATCGGCATTTATTTTGACATAATCATAACTAAGGTCACAACCCCAGGCTGTAGCAGAATAATTACCACCATCTATGTTTATAGTTATAAAAACATCTTTTTGTTTAAGAATTGCCTCTGCTGAACCCTCATCAAAGTGATGTGGTTCACCATTCTGCATTACACAGACATAACCTGGTGCTCCCTGGAAGTAAATAGATACTTTTTCAGGATCAAAGTCTGCACCGGAATATCCCATAGCTGCTATTATTCTTCCCCAGTTAGGATCACCACCGAAAATTGCAGTTTTAACAAGACTGGAACCAATAATAGATTTTGCAATTTTTTTTGCATCATCTTCAGATTTACTTCCGTTTACTTCAACTTCAATTAACTTTGTTGCACCTTCTCCATCTCTTACTATAGATTTAGCCAGGTACTTACTAAGCGAAAATAATGCATTGGAAAATAGTTGAAAATCTTCACTTTCCTCTATTATAGCAGTATTCTCAGCTTTTCCATTTGCCATTGTTAATACCATGTCATTAGTGCTTGTATCTCCGTCAACACTAATCATATTAAAAGTTTTATCTACAGTATATTTTAAAGCTTTTTGCAGAAGATCCTGTTCTATTTTAGCATCAGTTAAAATAAAACTTAACATAGTAGCCATATTTGGATGAATCATTCCCGAGCCCTTTGCAATTCCGGAAATTGTAATATCTTTATTATCAATTTTTATTGTAACAGAGGCATATTTCTCATTTAAATCTGTTGTCAGAATAGCTTTTCCAGCACTTTTAAACTCTTCATCCCCGGAATCCAGAAAAGGTACAGCTTTTGTTACTGCATTTAGCATATTGTCTAAAGGTAGATTTACACCAATAACACCAGTGGATGCTGTTAAAACTGAGTCACTGTTAATCTTCAATATAGTTGCCAGATCTTTAGCAAGTTGAGTATTGTTTTCTTCTCCCTTTGTTCCTGTACATGCATTTGCATTACCACTGTTTATAAGAATAGCATTTATAGGTACTCCCCTGGCTAATAAATCATTATTCCTATCTACACAGGCAGCCTTTACTCTGTTTTTTGTAAAAACACCTGCAAAAACAGATGGGGTTTCACTAAATAGGATTGCCATATCAGTATTTTTTTCTTTTATATTTCCATGAAAACCTATGGCTTTAAATCCCTTGGGTAAATTGTATGTTTTTGTTTCAAGTTTCATATTAGTTCCTTATATAACTCATAATACAGTTGGAAGAGCATTGATCCCTTCATCTTCAGGCTGATCAAACATTAAATTCATATTCTGGACTGCTTGTCCTGCTGCACCTTTTATTAGATTATCAATTGTCCCTACAATAATAACCCTGTTTGTTCTAGGGTCTGTTTTAATTCCAATATCTACAAAGTTGGAATTTCTAACAAATCTTGTTTCAGGAAGACTACCGTCGGGATATATTCTAATAAACTTTTCACTTTTATAGTAATTTTTATACAAATCTACTAATTCTACAGAATTAATATTTGTTGTAAGAGATGCATAAGATGTTGTCAAAATTCCTCTGTTCATAGGGACAAGATGGGGTGTAAAAGATAGTACAATATCTTTTCCTGCAATAGTACTAAGTTCTTGTTCAATTTCCGGTGTGTGTCTATGATTTCCAACTCCGTATGCTTTGAAAGAATCATTTGTTTCCGGATAATGAGTTCCCAGGCTTAATGATCGACCAGCTCCGGATACACCAGATTTTGCATCTATTATAATTGAAGAAAGATCGATTATATTATTTTCTACCAAAGGAGCAAGACTTGTTATTGAACAGGTAGTATAGCACCCCGGGTTTGCTACAATCCGGGCCTTTATAATTTTTTCTCTGTTTAATTCACATAATCCATAAACTGCTTCATTAATAAACTTTGGAGTCGGGTGTTTAACTTTATACCAGCTTTCATAGATCTCTTTGTCTTTCAATCTGAAGTCTGCACCAAGATCAATTATTTTAACTTTTTTCAGAAGGTCTTCTGAAATTTGATTAGCTGCCAAACCATGGGGTAGAGCAAAAAATATTACATCACAATCATCTGCCATTTGATCAGCATTCATATTAACCAGTTTCGTATCAATAATTCCTGTAAAATTTGGATAAACTTCAGATAATTTCATTCCTTCATAACTGTGGGATGATAGATAGGTGCATTCTACTGATTTATGATGGTATAATAATTTTATAAGCTCCTGTCCTGCATAACCTGTTGCCCCAATAATACCTGCTTTTATCATAATTTAATGTTTCTCCCCTATGGAAAATAATATCTGTATGATAAATTTTCCAGTTCCCAACTGTCAATCAAAAATAGCTGTCTGAATAATAACATAATTTAATAAGGTGATAAGATTTACTTAATAACAGGAACTTATAATCTAATATGTACGAAGTATTATTAGATAATCAACTACGTATATTTGTACTGATGTTTCCGCTTAGAATAAATATTAGTATTAAACAAAATATTTATCTAAGGAGTATTTTTATGAAAAAAATTATTATTTTTTTATTTATGGTATCTGTTTTACTGGGGTGTGCTACTACAGGCAAAACAGATATAGATGGATTTAAAGTAGCTGCAACAAAAAGTCTTGAAGCTTATGGAGAAAAATTGATAGAAAAGGATATTGATTCATGGCTTGGTTTACATGATGAGAATGTTATAAAGATGCCTCAGGACAGCATGCCGGTTATAGGGATAGATGCCTTACGTGAGAGTATTTCAGGTGCAATGGCTGTTGTAGATTTTCTTGACTTTGGTGTAGATAGTGAAGAGTTTGTAGTATTTGGTGAAATGGGATATGTCAGAGGAAATTATTTTGTAGAAACACAATTAATTGATGGACCTACACCATTGCCTCGCTTTGAGGGGAAATATTTTACAGTTTACAAAAAACAGTCAGATGGATCCTGGAAAATTTTCAGGGATAGTTATAGTTCCAACAATCCTCCGGCAAATTAAAATTGCATAATGGATCATCTCAATTTTTTAGACTATCCATTAAATTTTTGAGTTTATATTAAGTGTGTTTATCATTTTACTTGAAAACTTCCTCCCAAGTGAGTATTTTTGTAAATAGAAAATACTTGAGTTATTTATACTTCTATATAAAAATTATTTTGTGGAAGTAAAAAAGTGTCAAGACTTGCTGTAGATGCAGATTGGAAGGGGCTCTACGAGTTATTAAATGATCTGATTCGTGAAAAAAGTACATTCTCTTTATTGGATGATCTTTTTCATCACATTGATCAGCTTGTTCCTGCTGATAATGGTATTGCTTTTTTTGATTTTAAAGACAATATTCCTTTTTGTAGACGTTGTACTAACTATTCAACCGTTAAAGTTCAGGAATTTAACAATTATTACAACCGCATTGTTCCTATTAACTATTCTCCTGATACAAAAAAACTTGGCCCGGTAAATTGGAAAGAATATAAAAACACAGAATATGATTCAGATTTTAATGTTCCCTTAAATATAGGTTACAGCCTTGGGTGTGGGTTTCCAAATAATATTTTAGGAATAAATCATATTTTAGTTATTAATCGTACCCGACACTCTTCGCAATTTAGTGATAAAGATATTAGAAACTATTTATTACTTATTGGATTATTTTCTGAGCTTTTTAGTAGAGAAGAGGAGTTGGAGTACTGTGAAAACAGTATGATAAATAAAGTTGAACTTTTGCCTGGTAATAAGCCTTTAAGCAGGCGGGAAGCCGAAGTTTGTCAAATGCTTTGCCATAGATGGAGTATAAAAGAAATTGCTGATCACCTTAATATTAGCCCGAGAACTATTGAATGTCACTGCCTCCATATTTATCAAAAACTAAATATTTTTAATCGAAAAGAACTGGCAAGATTGCTGATTAGTTGAAATCTGGAAAAAAATGTAATATACGAGTACTTTTTAATAAGGGTATTATTTTTTCCTATTTCATCTTGACCCCTCTGACAATATTTTCTATCATCAAACCCAAGGAGTATACTATGATGCGAAAAATTTTATTAGTTTTATTGATCTGTTTATTAGCTCTGCCTCTTTTTGCAGGTGGAAAAAGCGAAGAGCCTGCTGCAGCAGCTGAAACTGCTGGTATGGAAGGCACAATTAATGATCCCGGTCTTTTTACACCTGGAAAACTTACTGTTGCAACAGGAGAACCTGCTTATCCGCCATGGATGATGGATGATGACCCTGCAGCTGGCATAGGTTTTGAAAATGGAATGGTTTATGCTTTAGCTGCAAAGCTTGGTTTTGCAAAAGAAGATGTTGTTTGGGTTCGTCAGACTTTTGACCAGGGAATTGCTCCTGGAGAAAAAAATTATGACTTTAACCTTCAGCAGTTTTCAGTTACTAAAGAACGTGCCGAATTTGTAGACTTTTCAGATGTTTACTACAGACCTGAAAAAGCAGTTATCACAATACCAGGAAGTGCTATCATAAATGCAAAAAGCTTTGACGACCTTAGAAAGGCAAATTGGGGAGCTACAATAGGAACCGCTGATCTTTCTTATATTGAAAATATTTTAGGTGTAAAAGATGTAGCCGTATTCAATGATGTTGCAGGTACTTTCCAGGCATTACTTGCTGGTCAGATTGATGCAACATGTATAGAACTTCCAACAGCACTTTTTATAACTTTTGTTCAGGTCCCTGACGCAATAATTTCTGCAGTGCTTCCAACTGATCCTAATGATCTTGGCCATGGACTTATCTTCGAAAAAGGTAGCTCTATTGTTGGATGGATTAACGAAGGACTTGAAGCAATTATAGCTGATGGTGTAATAGCTGATCTTACTTCTGATTATCTTATTGGTGATGAATCAATTCAAGTGATTTCCAAGTGATTTTAAAACGTCCTGCTCCGTCCAGGCGGGCGGGGCGTGCTCTTAGTGTCAGGGATAAGTATGGTCCTGCTGTAATTAGTGTAAGTACTGTTTCAGTTGTTATCATTCTTATTCGTTCTGTAATAGTAAGTTCCAGCCAATGGCCCAGAATTAAGGCTCAATTTTTTAATATTGATGTCATTATAGAAGTTTTTCCGAAAGTTCTACATGGTTTTGGTATTAACATGTCTGTATGGGCAGTTTCACTGCTTGTAATTGCAATATGGGCTCTAATACTGGCAGTTTTTCGGTCTCTAAACGGTCCGTGGTTTGCTCCGTTAAAATTCTTTTCAATTATTTATATTGATTTGATGCGTGGTCTTCCTTCACTGCTCCTGGTTCTGCTGTTTGGCTTTGGTATGCCTGCATTGCAGATACCCGGATTACCTAAAAGCAGTCTGTTCTGGGGAGCTCTGGCGATGATTTCCAGTTATTCCGCTTATGCAGCAGAAGTGTACAGATCCGGAATTGATTCTGTTCATACGGGCCAGCATTTAGCCGCTAAAGCACTTGGCCTATCTCAATTACAAACACTTTTTTATTGTATTCTTCCTCAGGCTATAAGGAATGTTTTTCCCTCTTTATTAAATCTTGCAGTTGCCCTGCAAAAAGATGTAGCCCTGTTGAGTGTTCTGGGTATTCGTGATGCTGTTCGTGAGGCTCAGATTTATACTGCAAGAACTTTCAACTATTCATCTCTTATTGCAGCAGCAGCACTCTTTCTTGTTGCTACAATCCCATTAGCCAGATTAACTGATTACTATACTAAAAAAGACCGTCAGCGCCGTTTGCAGGGAGCTTCATAGATGTACAAAATCGAAATTGAAAACCTAACCAAGTATTACGGTGATAATCTTGTTCTGGATAATGTTGATCTTAATGTTAAGGAGCATGAAGTAGTCAGCCTTATTGGTTCTTCCGGTTCCGGGAAATCAACCCTTCTGCGATGTGTCAACGATCTTGTACCTTTTAATGATGGAAGTGTTAAACTCGATGGAGTTTCAATTTATGACCCTGGTTTTAATCTAAAAGACTTGTAAAAGCGAAGAGTAATAGTTTTTCAG
>DAOVSY010000252.1 GCA_030633365.1 Spirochaetaceae bacterium
ATTGTTGTAAGTTTTAAATAATTTTAATTATAATACTAAGAATTATGGAACCTTTTTCATTTATCTGCGACTAACAGGTAAATGAAAAGGAGATAACAAATGAAAAAACTATTATTTATTTTAATGATTCTATTGCTGGCAGCCACAATGGTAAGTGCCCAGGTTTTGATCACAGAAAGAATAATGAATCAAATTGGCATGAGCCAGGAAGAAATTAAAATAGTATTAAGCTTACAGCAGGAAACACAACAAAGAATACAAATTTCTAATGCTGAATTAGGAGTTCTTAAAGCTCAACTAACCAGAGAACTGGTAAACGAACATCCGGATATGAATAAAGTTGAAAAAATTGTCGAAGAAACTTTACATTATAGATTACGGAACGAAATGGATACAATAAAATTGAGGGTTAATCTCAAAGAAGAAATAGGAAAAGAAAACTGGAGAAAAATACTATTATTAAGAGAGAGAATTACCCAGCCGATAGAGCCTTCTTTAAATCCTGGTACAAGACCTGACCCTACACCTAACCCTCCTGATAATTATGGATCTGCCCCAGCTATCGGCCCCGGCCCTGGTAGGGATTAATGGATAAAAATTGGAGATATCATAAAATTTATGGTACTTAACGCTTTGATAGAAAAAAAGAATAAAGAACTATCTGATGAAGTTTGTATATTAAATTTTTCAAAGCTTAATGACGAGTCAGCATTCAACTGCCTCGTCAAACGTTATAGTAAATCAATAAGAAGAATTATCTATACTGTCATCCGTGGATCGGAAGAGGATCTTGAAGATGTAGAACAGGAAGTTCTAATGGCTTTATACAATGGACTTCCAAAGTTTTCATTCAAATCCAGTTTTAGTACATACCTATATAGAATGTGCAGAAATAAATCTATAGATTTTTTACGAAAGAATAAGCGTAAAAAAGAAGAGATTGAACAAGCTTTCAATTATTCTGAGACTTCAGACAAAAATACTCCCGAATCGATTTATATGAATAAGTTAGAAAAAAATAGTATTTTAAATTCCATTTTTCAATTAAATGAAAAAGATCGTAGTATTTTATTGATGAAGGATGTAGAAGATTTAAGTTTAGTTGAGATTGCCGGCATTTTTAATAAACCAGTGGGAACCATAAAATCACGATTGCACAGGGCAAGAAAAAAAGCTGCAGAAAAAATACTGGAGGAGAAAACATGAGTACAGATTATCTTGAATTAGCCCAGGATCTTATAGATTCGAATAAAAAGATCCCCAATGAAATACTTTTTCTTATGAATTCAAGGGAACGCCAAATAATTACAGAAATATTAAAGATGAAAGAACAATTTAAAGACGAAATAGAGAATTTTTTACCCAAAAAAAATCTTTACCTCAAAAACATTCCAAATTCTTTTCAACGACGATTCAGACCAAATTTAAAATTCCTCTACGCAGCTGCTGCAATATTAATAGCACTAATATATTTCCCGGTAAACAGATCTATTGAAACACGAATATTAATAAAAGAGGATACAGCAAGATTTGTAGATCAGTTATTTCAGGAAAATGAAGAATCTTATCTACTGGCAGATATTGGAATAACAGAAGACTGGTTTGACAGTAATATTATACCAGTTTTCTAATCAACCTTTACAACTATTAAAGTCTGATCATCAATCAAATCAAGAGATCCTTTAAATCGCTTTATATCATTTTCTACTATATCAACTATTTTCTCCACAGATTTTTCCTTGTTATCAATTACAAGTTGCTTAAGAGTTTCAAGTGAATATAAATTCCCATCCTCACCCCTTGTCTCAGGAAGGCCATCTGTATAAAGAACAAGAATATCATTTTTCTCCAGCTTTAGAGTCTTTTTAACATAAATTTCCTTTCCTTCAACACCAACAGGAAGACCCTTAGTATCAATAGGAGAAAACGATCCGACCTTATTGTTAAAATAGAGCATTGGAGAATGACCTGCATTTGAAAAATCAACTTTACCTGAATCTTCATCTATTACAGTAATACTTAAAGTAGCATATTGGTCAGTTCCAATTCTCTTTGTTAATCCCTTATTCAGAACATTTAATATATCTTCTGCTCCTCTTTTAGGCGAAGATATAAATCTAATTACTGTCCTGATCATTACCATAAGAAGAGAAGCAGGAACACCCTTTCCAACAACATCACAAATAACCAGAGCAATTTTATTTTTATCCAGCCTGTATATATCATAATAGTCACCACTCATTGCCCGGGCAGATTCGGTATGAACCCCAATACTATATCCTTTTATTTCAGGGATTTTTCTTGGAAGAAGGTTTTTCTGAATATCCGAAGCTACCATTAACTCACGCTGCATCTCTCTACGTTGAACAGCTTCTGTAAAATTATACATATTATCAATAGTTAATGCTGCATAATCTCCAAAAGTTTTCATATTTGTAAATTCCATATCTGTAAATGCCAAATCTTTTGAAGTTCGAACAAGAGCAACAGCTCCCAGTACTCTTTTAGAAATAATAAGAGGAATTACCGCAATTGAATGTATATACTGTTCGGAACCCTGAATACGGTTTTGCCTAAGAGCTTCATCCATTCCAGATTCTTTAAGATATACACCTTCTCCGGATTTTATAGCCTGGCCAATTATAGTTTTTCCAATAGTTATTGGGTGCTTCCACAGATAATCTGTTTGAGCTTCCGGGCTTTTAAGTATTTCTGCCGGAACTTCAAAAGGACATGGGAAAAACCCATTAAGTGCAATAAGATCAATAAATTGTTGATTTTCATCTACCATAAAAACAGCACCAGCATCTGCAGTAGTATTTTTGATAAAAGAATCAAGGATATGCTGAAGAGCATTATTTATATCTACACCTTCCGAAATACTCTCTCCAATCTGAAGCATAAACTCCAGAATAGAATCCAGCTTCTTCCATAACTCACCTTTAAAAGTATTATAATGGCTTGCAAGTTCCTCGAACTCATCACCCGAATTAATTACAAGATTTTTTGAAAAATCCCCCTGGGTTAATACCTGAACAGCATCATCTACCATACCAATTCTTACAGAGATTCTTCTTGCTGTAATATTTATTATGAGCATGGATATTATAATTGTTACGATAGCTATAATTGCAATAATTCTCAGGCTGTCCTTAATGTATATTTCAGACTGAGACCTCAAACCATTTATAAAACCACCCAGTCTGACTGAAAAATCTGCCGTGGTTTTCTCCAGATTATTCTTATAATTTGTCAGGGACATTACAGGATCGGCAAGGCCGGTATTGTTCTCTTCCAGGGAATATAAAGCTTGTAGAATACCAACATTACCAAGTTTTTCTTCATATCCATTTAAAATCATTGTATCAATATATTTGAATACTGGCTGAATATGCCATATACTTACCTCATTCCACGTGCCATCAACACCAGCCAGCTCCTCAAGTCTTTCTTCACCGAGTATATTTACCGCTTTGGAATCTTTTAACAACTGAAATTCTGATTCAAACTGCAGGATAGATTCATTCCAGTCATTTTTTAATTCAGATAGTAATTTTGCAGTTATAAGAAATCCTTCTGTTTGATTACTGAAACGGGCAAGACTGGATACAACTCTTTCAGCTTGATATTCCATATTTTTTACACGTACCATAGAATTCAGGTAAAAAAGTGATATTGAGATAGCTATTATAAATCCAAGTGCCATGGTTAGTTCCACGACTGAAAGTTTTAATCGTATTCTCATAATGCTGTACTATAACATGTTTATAAACATGGCACAATTATATATTTTATCTCTATTTTAGGTGATTATTATAAAATTACTTGATTTTTTTGTTATTCAATATAGACTGATATATATATATAACCAAAGCCTGGTCGCAAACAAGTTTGCTGCTCGGCAATGAGTCGTACCGGAAGAGCGAAGCGATGAGGCTGGTCGCAAACAAGTTTGCTGCTCGGCTATGCGACCAAAGGAGCTGAATATGAAAAAATTGTCTGTTATTCTATTAATGCTAATTATGCCTGTTCTTATTTTTGCATTTGATCCAGGCTGGCTAAACAGCGTAGTATTTTTTAATGGGACAAGCAATGATATAGAATATATATTCCTGTCACCCGGTGATAGCGAATATTGGGGACCTGAAATTTTAAATTCGGAAAGAGTTCTTGAATCCAGATCCGATTTGGGATTCTACATTTTTTATCCGGACGATTGTAATGATTTTGATATTCTTGCCATCGACAGCAATGGAGATGCCCTCTCTATTTATGATTATACAATATGTGATGGAGTTGAAGAAACAATTGCATTTAGTAAAAGAGATATGGCTGAGGAAGAACCATATTTTGAATTTGTAACTCTCGATATTTATAACGATATCGAAACAGAAATTTACTATATATTTGTTTCCCCTGCCGATTCAAATATGTATGGTGTTGATCTGCTGGATGAAGTTACAACTATCCTTCCTGGAGATTATTTAAGTCTGTTGATCCCTATAGGTGAAGGTGATGTAGATTATGATGTTATGGCAGTAGATGAGTATAATGATACTTATAGTTTTCCATATACAATCAGTCTGGATAATGGAACAGAACAGGCAGTTCTTATAGAAATGGGTGATATTGATTAAGCTGTTATAGTAACTCTGTCCCCTTTTTTTATTATCCCTGTCTGTAAAACCTTACAGAATCGGACATCCCGGGAAAGGGCACAGTGCCTGTTATCCTGAATAATCTTACAATCAGGATAACATTTTTTCCTGATTTTACTAACCTGGAAAACAGCTTTCCCAATTTTAATAATACTGCCTGGTTTAAAATATTCAGCCTTTATTCCCCGAATTCTTATGGTTTCAAGAAATCTGGGAAAGCACAGTCCTGGAATAGATTCATCTTCAAGAGAACTCCTTCCATCATCAAAGAAAATTGGAACTTGTTTTTCTATACCATGTTCTG
>DAOVSY010000307.1 GCA_030633365.1 Spirochaetaceae bacterium
CCCACTGTTTCAGATCGTTTAACATATATTCTTTCATCAATAGCAGATAACCAAATATTACAACTTGACCCATAATTAAGATCCCCAGCTTTAATAGAAGCGTCTTCAAGATCATTTAAAGTATCCAGGCAAAACTGAAACTCTCTTAGAGTTTCTGGAAGCCATAAATTTGTATCCAAAAATAATGAAACAAACATTTGAACTGCATTTTTCAAATTAGTAAAGCTTTTTCCATTGGCAATTTTATCAATACCGGTTTTCAGTTCATTATAAAAGGATCGGAGTTGGGGTTCTTTCGATTTAGTAAGTGTGTCATTCCAGACATCAACTCTTTTTCCCCTAAGTACATAATTTTTAAAACAATGATGATTGAGCCCAAAAATAAATAATTTCTCAACAATTTCTTTTTTCTTCCATGGAATTGAATTATTAAGCAATATCTGTTTCATAGAAGAAATACTAAAACCGGATTTTTGACAATTAATAAAATCACTAAAAAGACGAGCTCCAGGATAATCAGAAAGAGTTTTCCCCTGTCTGAAATCCAGAGGAATAGATCGTAGACCAGCTTCAAATTCAAGATCATTTCGCCACCCATCCATATCCGGGAGAGTAATTGAGATATCCTGAACTTTTACACCTGAATCCAGAAGAGCTCCTATTTCCCCAAGAAGGGATTTTAATTCAAGAGTGGATGATCCAAAATGAGATATTTTGTTAATCTCTTTATTTTCAATTAAAACAATATTGACAACTGATGACTTTTCCAGATCAGCCGAAAACTCTTTATAATCCGCTATTACCTCAGGAAAAAAGAGAAAATATTCTTCACCAATATCATTTATATCAGGTTTAATCCAGGAAGGTTCAAATAACTCTTGTTTTGTTAAGAACCCGGTATAGGTATTATATAAAAAATCAAGATCCTCCCTAACCCCTTGGCTAAGGATAATATTCTGTAATGCTGCATCCTCTCTAAAACTTTTTACTTCTGTTAAAATTGAAGTAAGCCCTTTGAGAAAAGCATTTGATCCTGTGGAATGCTCCGGTTTTATTAACCCTTTAAATAATTTCCCTTTTTTTTTATTCTCTTCCAATAATGAAGAAGCAAAGAGTGTTCGCATGTGGTTATTTACCGGAGATAAATTCATATTAAGAGAAAATGTTTTCTCTTTGAATTTATCCCAACTTAAAAAACGGCGGGATAATACAGCTTTACTCCCCGGACTTACAGCCTTCCTCATCCAGTAAGCAGCAACAAGCTCAGAAGGAAAAACAAAAGAAGAGTTTTGATTACTTAAATTACTTATTATAATATCTTCAACATACTTCATTTATTTAAAGAAAGTACCTTTGTAATCTCACCAATATACATTTTATGATAATCCTTTGTTTTATAGTTTTCATTAACAGATGGATCTACAAAATCTTCAGAATCTATCCCTCCTGCATATAATTTTTTACAAACAAGAATAAGTTCTGCCTGTTTAAATGAGACTGAATCTCCAGAGGGAGCAAAGGGTATAAGGCCTGTTTCTTTTGTCTTATCTACATCTCTACCAGATTTTGAACCACAATACGAAAGAACTTCTCTATATTTTTCAGGAAAAAAGGACAAAGTAAAAGTACTGTTTTTCTCCATGAATTCATAAGTGAGCCGTGAATACCTGACAAATACATAAGAGACATTCCTGCGCCATATAACCCCTAATCCTCCCCAGGATGCAGTCATTGTATTCCAATTGTCTATATTACCAGAAGTCACGAGCATCCATTGCTTTCCTAATTTTGTAAACGGATTCATCTCCAGACTATCTATAGATACGACCTTAAACCCTTCAATCATCCTCTGCTCCTATTTTATCATTTATAGATTTTCACTATTAATTTTTCATTTACCTCTCTTAGTATACATTATTTCAGCCATTTAGAAGGTAATAATTCATATCTTCAATTAAAATACTTGACAATATCCCTGTATCATAGAAGAATTCAGATAGTTAGAAAGTGAACAAGAGGTAAAAAGTGCAGATTAATCGTAATCTTGCAAATCTGTGTGCAAGAGCTTTAAAAGAGTCCATGGATGTCCGGGAGATGAAACATCTTGTAAAACGAATAATTCCGGATTATGATCTCTATAAGCAATCCGGTTTCCCTGAAAGTTTTGCTATTCCAAGTGTAGATGCTGCAAAACAGATTACAAGCGATATAATTAATAATAATTTATTTTTTCAACTTATTCAGAACCTGATCCACATGAACCAGGACGGGTTTATGGGGAAAAAATTCCGCATATCTTATTTAAATGATATTCTTAAAGAAATTTACAGTAATGGTTTTTTATTTGATTCCGGCAATCAAATATTTATAGAAAATCCAAGAGTACAAAAAACAAGAAACTGGGGAGCCCTGCAAGATGGGGAATCCTATACAATGGCTTTTCTATCTATCGATATTATAGGAAATACAAAAATTGTTAAAAAATATTCCAAAGAAATTGTAGAAACTACCTATACCGAGCTCAATTTCATAGTCCAAAATGCCATAGATAAAAGAAATGGCAGATTCTGGATGTGGGAAGGTGATGGAGGTGTTATTGCTTTCTTTTTTGGAAATAAAAACGAAGATGCAATTCTGTCTGCAATGGAAATTATTAATAATATCTTTCTATACAACAGAACAATATGTAAACTTACAGAACCTTTAAAAATTCGTATATCTGTTCATTCCGGAGATTGTGAATATACAGATAAAAATGATTATTTTAAAAAAATGGAAGTTATGAAAACTATTGATGATATGGAACAATCCTATGGTAAAGCAGAAAGTATATGTATCAGCTACCCTGTAAGAATGATGCTGGATGGATTTATAGCAAATCAATTTGTACCACTTGGATCAAGTAATACTTCCAAATATTACAGATATGAACTGGAGTGGGAAAAGTGATGGATATTTATCTTTTTTCAAAAAACAATAAGGTTCTTTCCTTCTTCAAAAAAATCAGAAATTCCAAATCTTTTTCAATAGTTATTTATAACCCTAATAATTATAAAGCAATTCTTCGTAATACAAACCAGGACATCTTTGTCTATATGGATATTAGCAGTTTTGAAGATTCTGAAGTAAAAAAAGTAATGAATTATATAACACGCCAGAAAAGGTTTGACTTTGGTATAATTGATCCTAAAAATAATATTAGTGATCCGGCAACTCTTTTTTACCAGGGAGCTTCCGACTATATTGGAAAAACAACTATTGTAGATGAGGTTAAACCTGTTAGAATAAAAAATGCTGTCAATTTCTACTCTATTGAATCTGCGGAAGAGGTATTATCAGAAGCTCCTGTTTTTCAGGACATGCCGACAATGCTTTCAGGTCATAACTGGGATAAAATTCAAGTAGGAAATGAATATACATTTTGTATGCTTCATATAGAAATTGATATTCTTCCGGAATGGGCCATTAAATCTGGAAAAGCACATATTGAAGATGTAATGAATTCCTTCTATCACCATTTAAATAAAATATTAACACCTCTTAATGGAAGAATGTGGATGAAAACTGATTTTGGAGGACTTGTCTTATTTCCATACGATGGATCATGCACTCCTATAATAATTGAATGTATAAAACTTGTAATGAACAGAACAATTTTTAGTGCAGAAGAATATACCTACAATACATTTCTTACTTATAAACTTGCAATGGATATTGGAAATACAAAATATCTTACAAGCGGAAATACTGGAAATATTATTTCAGATTCAGTTAATTTTATTTTCCATTTTGGAAAACAGTATGCAGAAAAAAATAATTTTTATTTAACAGGAAGGATTCATGAAGATATTCCTCCTGGACTTATGGATATATTTTGTCCCGTTGACAGATTTCATGATAGAAGTATTTACAGAATGAAACTGCCGGTAATAAAGTAGAAATTAAAGCAGTAGGGGCAGGCTGGTCGGAAGCAAGCTTCCCTGGTCGGGACTCCGTCCCTGCTCGGGTATGCAACCAAACCTGCTCGCCTATGCAGCCTTAGGTCGCGACCTGCCCCTACTGCTTACTTGACATAGCAATACTCAATCTGTATTCTAAAACTTCTCCAGGGGGTGTAGCTCAGTTGGCTAGAGCGCGTGACTGGCAGTCACGAGGTCATGGGTTCGATTCCCACCACCTCCA
>DAOVSY010000456.1 GCA_030633365.1 Spirochaetaceae bacterium
GATGTAAATACAGCAGGCTCTCTTGTGGCAATGTCAATTTCCAATGTAAAAAAGGATATGAATTTTCCATTTATTTTTGGTGGAGATGGTATGATCTTTCTTATTCCTGGAGATATTCTGGATGATGTCAATGATGTCCTTGTAGATACAAGAAAGCTTGTGGATGAAATGTTTGATCTTGAACTTAGATTAGGTGTTGTTCCCGTTTCTACTATTTACAGAAAGGGTTATAAGCTTTTTGTTGCACGACTAAAAGTATCTGATAAGTATACTCAGGCTATTATTAGTGGAAAAGGTATTGATATAGCAGAAAAGCTGATAAAAAATGATAATGAATATAATCCTTTCAGGCTTAGAGCTGAGCTGCCGGCAAAAAATAAAGCAGATTTTACAGGTTTTACATGTCGTTGGAAAGATATACCCAGTGCAAAAGGGGAAACAATATCTTTTATTATAAAAATAAGAGAGAAATATAACAGGCAGACTTCTTTAGTTTTTAATAAAATATTAAAGGGTATTGATAATATTTTTGGCCTTGAATCAGATTATCACCCATTAACAGAAGAGAATCAATCAACTTCAGTCTCACAGGCATTTAGAGAGGCAAGAATATTTTCAAAGAAAAAATCCGGTTTTTTATTTAATATAAATAAACTGAGAGTAAGTATGGAAACAATACTGGTACAAGTTATTGTTGCTCTAAGGCTTCCTGTAAAAATGATGAATAAGAGTTTTAAAAATGTCAAAAATGATAACATAATTAATTCAGATTTTCGTAAATTTGATGGATCTCTAAAGATGGTAATTTCCTGCAATACTTCTCAACGAAAATCTTTTGAAAAATTATTAGGGAAACTTGTCGACAATGGAGTTATCAATTTTGGTTTGCATGTTTCTGATCGTGCACTGCTTACATGCCTTATTCATAGGGGAACAGGCGAAGAGGTTCATTTTGTTGATTCTGCAGATGGCGGATATGCCCTCGCAGCGAAGAAGTTGAAAGAACAGATGGCGGTGGTATAGGAATAGACCTGTTGGGGCACAGCTGGTCGGAAGCAAGCTTCCTGCTCTCCTCTATGCAACCATCAGGTCGCGCCGTGCCCTTACGGAGGTCTACAGTATCTGACCCAAAAATAGTTTTGTTCGATCATGAGTCGGATTTGTAAAAAAATGTTCCGGTGTTCCCACTTCCACAATTTTACCAAAATCCATAAAAATAACTCTGTCAGCAACTTCTCTGGCAAACCCCATTTCATGGGTTACAACAACCATAGTCATTCCTTCTTTTGCAAGAGTTTTCATTACATCAAGAACTTCCCCAATCATTTCCGGATCAAGTGCAGAAGTAGGTTCGTCAAAAAGCATAACTTTTGGATTCATGGCTAAGGATCTTGCAATAGCCACACGCTGCATTTGTCCCCCGGAAAGATTCTCCGGATAAGCACTTGCTTTATCAGATATACCAACTTTTTCGAGTAATTCAAGTGCAATTTTTTCAGCTTCTTTTTTAGATCTTTTCCTTACCTTTTCCTGTGCAATTGTTACATTCTGCAGTACTGTTTTATGAGGATAGAGATTAAAAGATTGAAATACCATTCCAACTTCTTCTCTGATTTTATTTATATTTGTTTTTTTATGCCGGACTTCAATACCATCAATAACTATATTGCCTGAATCCACTTCCTCGAGACAATTAAGGGATCTTAGAAATGTACTCTTACCAGACCCGGAAGGTCCAATAACTACTACAACTTCTCCCTCTTTTACCTCTGCAGAAACATCAACCAACGCATGTACATCATGAGGTGTATGAAAAGTTTTATATAAATTTTCTACTTTTATCATTTTACCTTTGCCTTTTGTTCAAGATATTTTACAAACATTGAGAGTGGAAAAGTTAATACAAGGTAGAGAATTGCAAGTATAAGAAAAAACTCAAATGTCATCATTGTACTTGCTACAATTTCCCTGCTTGCTTTTGTCAGCTCTCGTATGGCAATTATCCCAAGAAGAGATGAGTCTTTTATTAGACTTATAAACTGACCTGTAAGTGCCGGCATTGCAACTTTTAATGCCTGGGGCAGAATAATATAGATCATTGCCTGAATATAGGACATCCCGCTGGATCTTGCTGCTTCCATCTGTCCTTTAGGAACAGATTCTATACCACCACGAACAATTTCTGTTACATAGGCACCAGCAAAAATACTTAGGGATATTACTCCCCATCCAACTGGAGAAATAGGAGCCATTCCCATCATTACCAGATTATCATTAACAAGGGTTCCTATTACAAAATACCAAATAAGAATTTGAACAAGAAGAGGTGATCCTCTTATTAATTCAACATAGATTGTAGAAAGCCATTTTAGCCCCGGATTAGTTGAAACCCGGGCCAGGCCTCCAAATAAACCAATAATTATTCCAAATATGGAAGAATACAGGCTTATCAGGAGTGTTAGTCCCAGACCTTCAAGTAGAATACCGGCTTTAAAACTTTTTGATTCACCAATAACAGTACCTGGTGAGACAAAGTCTCCCCGTTTAAGAAGAAGATCTCCTTCCGGGACTTTGTATATTTCAATACCGTCTTCAGTATCTACTTCTACAACTGCAATAGAATTTTCAATAGTAATTGTTTTAATTTCGCCTCTTGTATCATATTTAAATACCTTATGTGTAAAAAATCTTGTAGGGACTCTGTGCCATCCCCAGGAATAAACAATAAAAATAAATCCAATATTTTCGCTCAACGAAGCAAGGTTATTATCCTCAAAAAATTTTGCTATTGCTA
>DAOVSY010000457.1 GCA_030633365.1 Spirochaetaceae bacterium
TCTATTCAACTAATCAAGGCTGAGATTCATAGTAAGGGAAAGGTCATAGAGCTACTAAAAGAACCTATAGCCTCATTGACGGGAATTAGTTTTCCTACTGTTCTCGAAAAATTGCGCACATATTTTAATCCATTCCAATTTATTCAGCAGATCTGCTTTGCTTTACTGACGACTTGGTTATTTTCTTCTGTGATTCAAGTTTATACTAAAATTGGTGGCCTCAAGGCCTGTTTCTTCGAAGAAAAGCGACAGGTTTTCTGGCTACTTTTCATTAGTAGTTGTGGTGTTTTTAGTACTTGGTTGGCTGCTTTCTGGCCAGGGGTGATGTCAGTAGATTCGCTTAAGGTATGGAGAGCGGCCATGTTGCCGGATGTATATTTGAATGACCACCCAGTACTGAATGTTTTTTTATATAAGTATCTCTATCAATTATGGAGTACTCCAGCAGTTGTTCCCATTACACAGATTTTCTTTATGGCACTGCTTATTTCATGGTTTATCTTTTGGGTCTATCAGCGGGGAGTTTCTTTAATAATTTTACTGCCGTGTTTTTTGTTTATTCTTTTATCGATACCAGTTGGAGTCTTTAACTTAATGCTTTGGAAAGATGTTCCCTTTGCATTATTGGTTGTTTTTTGGGCCTGTATGCTGGTGAGATTATACTGGAAAAGGCAACACGGAGGTATTCATTGGTCCCGACAACAGGTTCTTGCATTGTTGTTTTTGGGTTTGGCTCTAGGGCTTGTTCGACATAACGGACTTGTTTTTTTACTGGTATTACCAGTCATATTTGTTTTTCTTCGTCTGGTACCGTTAAAAAGATTATTGATTGTTTTCTTAATTTCTGGATTGACAGGTGGAGCTACCTATGCCGTATTGAAAAATATGAATATGGTACCTGAAACAGAATTTTTAGTTAAACAGATAAACCATTATGCAGGTGGGGTCTCAGCGAAGAATGTCATTAGTAATTCCGAGGAAATGGTGAGTAATTACATGACAATATTAGACTTTACCCATAGGAGTCAGAAATGGGATAAGTTTCATTATTACTTTAATGATCGATATGCCTATTGGTTCTTGCTGCATTCGGGTTGGTGGGATCTGTATCCCTATAAAAAGATGACGGTGCCATTTCCATGGCTTAAGGAGAAGGCTTTAAAGATATACAAAAAGAGTTATTCTAAACCATGGGACTGGTTTTCTTGGAATCCCGTCTGGTTGCTTGCTTTATTGCCTCTTGTTACACTATTGTTTTTCTGGTTTCCTTATTCTGCTGTATTTGGCATTGTATTGCTTTCTGGTGTGTTACCCCTTATATATTTGAGAATTTATAACTGGCGTTACTATTATTTTCTGTACCTTGGGCTATTGCTTATGCTTCCTGTTATAATGTTAGATTTGTCATATAAAAAAAAGAGTCGGATGACAGAATAAGATGCGGTTTTCTATAATAACTCCAAATTTTAATGGCGATAAATTCCTGGAGCAGACTTTAAAGAGTGTGCTTTCCCAGCGTGATAGTGACATTGAACTGGAATATATTGTAATTGATGGGAACAGTACCGATAATTCTCAAAATATTCTCAAAAAATATGCATCTGATATTGACGTTTTAATTGTTGAAAACGATACCGGGCCTGCCAATGCCATTAATAAAGGATTTGCTCTTGCTACTGGTGATGTGATTGCTTGGTTAAATGCTGATGATATTTATTACCCCCAGACTCTGAAAAGAGTTCAGAAGGTCATGGCAAACTCGCCAGAAGCTGCGATATGTTTTGGTGGGTGTACAATAATTAATGAGCAAGGAGAAGAAGCACGAAGCATAATAACGAGTGTAAAAGAGTTTTTCTATCCATTCTCGTGTAGATTTACTTTTCAGTGCATTAATTATCTCTCTCAACCAGCAGTTTTTTTTCGCCGGCAATCTCTTGAACAAGCCGGGATATTGCGAGAGGATATGGTTGCAGCCTGGGATTATGAGTTTTTTCTCCGATTATGGCATACTGGAAAATCGTGTCAAATAAAAGGTACTCCGATTTCTTCATTTCGATGGCATGAACAGTCTATAAGTGGACAAAATTACACTACTCAGTTCATGGAAGAATATGAAGCAGCTCGTGAAGATGCGGGACAAATGAGTATACAGACTCTTGCTCATTTTTTTGTGAGATGGGGGATTGTTGGGATCTACTCATTAATGGCAATGTCCCGAAATAAATGAAGGTGAGAGATTAGTGCGTATAGGTATTAACACGTTATTTATGGTTCCTGGTGATGTAGGTGGGACTGAGGTATATCTGAGGAATACTCTCATTGCTATGGCTGCACAGGATACAAACAACGTTCTTGTGTTGTTTACCAATCGTGAGAATGACAATCTGTTCCGAAAGGATCTAGCAGAATTTCCATCTGTAGAATTCCATCAACTTCCCTGTCAGGCATCTATTCGCCCAATCAGGATTCTTATAGAGCAATTTTTACTTCCTTTCGTTGCCAAAAGACACAGTGTAGATGTTCTTTGGTCTCCTGGATACACAGCACCAGCTTTTTGTTTTTCTCCTCAATCTGTAACTATCTGTGATCTTCAATATAAAAGTTATCCTGAAGATATGAGCGGGCTTGAAAGAAAAACACTTGATGTACTCGTTAGAACAGCCTGTAAGTATTGTGATGCTGTCATTACAATTTCCGAGTTTTCCCGCCAGGAAGTCATAAAATATAACTTTTCCAAAGGCGATAAAGTCTTTGCAATACCACTTGGAGTAACAGCAGATTTTTCGAATTCA
>DAOVSY010000273.1 GCA_030633365.1 Spirochaetaceae bacterium
AGATGATGTAATTGGAATTGTTTTATTAGCTGTTGTGGTTGGTGTTGCAAAAGTAGAATCTTCAGGAACAGGAGTTGCCTGGGGTGAAATTGGCTTTATTGCTCTAAAAGCTTTTGGATTTTGGTTAATAAGCACTGTTATAGGTATTCTGATTGCTCCTAAGATAGCAAAACGTTTAAAAATGTTTGAATCCATGGAAATGATAGCTGTTGTTTCATTTGGTCTTGCTCTGTTTCTTTCCGGTCTTGCAGAAATGGCAGGTCTTGCAATGATTATTGGAGCCTATGTTATGGGTCTCTCACTTTCTCAAACTGATATTGCTCATGAGATACGGGAAAGTCTCCATGGTGTTTATAGTTTTTTAGTTCCCATATTTTTTACTATTATGGGAATGATGGTTAACTTTTCTGCCATGAAAGGCGTTCTTTTATTTGGTCTTATATATACACTTGTAGCATTTGCAGGGAAGATAATTGGGTGTGGCCTTCCTGCTCTTCTTGCTGGTTTTAATGTAAAAGGAGCTTTAAGAATTGGTGCTGGTATGCTCCCTCGGGGAGAAGTTACCCTTATTGTTGCTGGTATAGGCCTTTCTTCCGGAGTTATTGGTCAGGATATGTTTGGAGTAGCCATAATAACACTTCTTGCAGCAAGCATAGCTGCCCCTCCATATTTAATTAAAATGTTCAAAGGTGGTTCTGGATATCGATCAAAATTAAAAGAAAAAGAAATGGGTGATATCCATACCATCGAGCTTAATTTTCCTGGACTGAAAATGGCAAATTTTATTAGAGATAAACTTCTCGATGGTTTTCGAAATGAGGAATTTTTTATTCACAAGGTAGATTATAACAAAAGAATCTATCATATAAGAAAAGATGAAATTCTTATAACTTTAATACAGGATGGAGAAAATATTTCTATAAATACTCTTCCCGAGAATGAGGCTTTT
The DNA here is from genome assembly GCA_030633365.1 of Spirochaetaceae bacterium. Next base: position 950 of record DAOVSY010000273.1, read on the forward strand.
GTACGACTAATGATGCTGGAAGAAGTTCTTGATTTAAAAGATTTTTTAAGTGGTCTGGAAAGTATGAAAAGCCCGGATATGATGGGAGCGGATTTACTTATGGGAATGTTTGGGGCTGATCTTTAGTACAATTTTCACATATACAGAATTTAGGATCAGAGAAAATTTTATATTTTTTAACAAATCCATCCGGCCTGTAACTCATCTTTGCCTGTCGTAAACCAGGGTCTCCAAGATCCTGTTCCCTGTTAATACAGGTAATTTTTTTATCAATCATTGAGGCAAAGGATCTATTAATAAACTGATATATTCCCTTGTAGTCACCAATGGCTTTTTCAAACTGGACAACAAAGCTTTTTCCTCTGTTTATAGGTTCCCCCAAAGAATAGGCTGCAGGATCTCCATCTACATAAGTAATACATCCAGTAAGTTCAAGAAGATCTATTTTTTCGAGAGCCTCATTGGCTGATTCACAATCTGCTGTACTTAAGCCCAGTTCAATTCTATTTTCTTTCCATTTTTGTAAAATCAGTAGTGCATCTTTCACATTTTTGTGTGTTATATATTTTTCTTCATAATTGTAATTACTTATAAATGCATTAACCATATTTCTTTTTTTATGAAACTTGCGTCCAGTAAGATTTACAAGATTAGATCTTTCATAGAGATAATCAAAATTGTCCCTGTCTTCAAGGATACAGAAACTGGCTTTTTCAAGTGAGATCCTGTACTTCTCTGTATCCTGTTCTGATATCCCTTTAAAATAGTTTTGTTTATTAAACAGTTCTTTACTTGTTTTTTTATCAGGGAACCCAAAAGGAAGCATACAGAAAGATTTACCATCTTCAGTACCAAAGATGACAATATCACCATTACTTAATCTGGCAAGGTTGTAATTGTATTTATCCCGAAATAGATACAATCCGGAAAATGTATATTCGGATATTCCTGATTTTAAATTATAAAATAAGGGGTGTAGTTCTGAACGCATCTCAAGTGATATAGCTGCAGTTTCGGGGTAATTGGGTATAATCATTGTATTAAGATAGATATATAACTTATATAAGGCAACAATGGTCTTATTATTTTATGTATTTTATATTATATATACAATATTGACATTCTTTCCTCTCTTCCCTGTTCAGATCACATAGATAATTTGATGGTATTTAGGTAAGGGGTATGATAGTATAGGGTGTATCAGAAATAGCTACAGTCCTGCTTTCTGAAAAGTAACAGATTTAACGTTTATAGCTTCCGTGCTGCATCTTGAACTCCCAAAATAATCTTCCTGTCATTCGGCATGAACCGGATCTGTAACTAAGAAAGTGGCTATACTATATTTGTATTGTTTGAAAGGGCACAAATTGTCTAACATTTGAATTGTTCAGTAGAGTCTAATCAACAGTCATTAAAATACCAGGAGGAATATTGTGGTATATAAATGGATGGCAATATTATTCGCAGTCACTATTTCACATGCAGTATTTGCGGATATAAATGAAGATTTAATTAATGCCTCGAGAAATGGGGAGGAAGAAAAAGTAATTTCTCTTATTAATGCCGGGGTCGATGTAAATGTGGTAGATATCAACGGCAGTACAGCTATTATGGTTGCATCAGAATATGGGCATACTAATATCATTACATTGCTATTTGCTGCTGGAACCGAAATAAAATCTGTCCTAAATGACTCATCCGTACGTATCAGAGATAAACCTACTACGAATAACAGCAGGACTATCGGTAGCCTGAATAAGGGAGACAGGGTTGTCATATTGGGGAAAAGCAGAAATGAAGAAGTTATAAGTTCTATGACTGCACCCTGGTATAAAATCCGAACTGATGCTGGTACCATCGGGTATAGTTATGGATATTTTTTTGATGTGGATGTCCGGGAGTTAATGGCTGTTCCGACATTTTATATAAATGCAAAATATGGTTTTGGTTTATCTTTTCCTGGTACCTGGAATGAGTGGATCACCGATGAAAAAATGATCAACTATGAGTATTTTGGTGTCTCACCTGTACCAGCAGTTTATTTCGGTTTACCAGATCAAAAAGATATTTTTGTTGTCGTCATTTATACAAGAGAACAGTGGAATCAGCTTTCAGAAGTGGAACCTCCTGATGGTGTCACCGGATATCCGATTGCAAATAACAATAGATTCCTATTTGATTATTCTGTAGGTCACTATGCAGCCAATGATGAAATGTTCAAACGCAGAGGTGAAGTTCAACACATAATGAAAACAATTGAAGTTACAGATGTTTCTTCCGATTCATCAGGACAGTAGCCCGGTGGAAATAATTTTATCAAACCTTTCCCATCCATCAATAGGTATTACTTTGTAAAGTGTTGTTTTCAATATCTATTGTTTTACCTTTTGGGAGGAGGGAGAAAACAGGGACGGAGCAATAAATTCAACAGTGCTGAAGCAAGAAGTAGATTTACCCTATACTGTAGAAGTATGAGGAAAAGAAGAGAACTTAATGAAGGAGCAAGTTATCATATCTCTGCCCGAATAAACAGGCAGGAATACCTCCTACAGTCAGTATTTATCAAGAAAATGTTTATGGTTGTTTTTAAAAGAGCAAAAAGAAAGTATAGTTTTCAAATAGGTAATTACTGTATAATGGATAACCACATCCACTTTATCTTAAAACCTCTGCAAGGTGAGAGCTTGTCAGCAATAATGCAGTGGATTCTCGGTGTATTTGCTCAGAAGTACAATAAGACCTTTGATCTCCATGGTCATGTATGGTATGATCGGTTTAAAAGTAAAATAATTATTGATTTTAGGCAATATTTACACACATTTATTTACATCTCCAATAATCCTGTTAAAGCCGGTATTGTCAGATCTCCAGGAGATTTTCCCTATAGCGGCATTTTTCATCTTCAGAAGGGTCTCCCTGATCTAATGGAAAGGCCTCCTAACAGGGTGCTTAGAATATTATGGTCTGAATTGTACAGTAGAAAACATCTCAAAATGAATACTGGATAGATTTGTCTTTGAGGCAAAATATTGCTTTAAAAAAGGTAATATTCGGAATACAAAATGAAAACTGCTGATCAGAACTATAAAAAACATTGGATATTTATTTGATAATTAATATTGATTCAATATCGGACACTCTAAATCCGGAATATAACAGATTTATGGGAGTAAAAGATGTTTATAGTAATTATTATAGATTCTTTCAGAGCCAATTAGTAATCTATGTAGTATATTGTTGTTTTCTAGCATTGCTCCGTCCCTCATCGTCCTAGGTCCTGCACCTGTTATAACTCCATACCATACAACCCACAAGAACAATTATCAGATAATAATATATGCAGGACGGAAGCGAAGCGGACCCCGGAACAGCCTGACCTGAGCGAAGCGAGGGATATGCCCAATAGAATAATAATCCCACCTTCTGTTTGACACTTGCCACTAAATATTGCATCTTTGCTGTATGAAAGATGGAAAATGGATAAAAGAACAATTACTGGAAAGATTCTTACGATATGTAAAGATTGATACAAAATCAGATCCTCACAATACAAAGGTTATACCTTCAACTCAATGTCAGTGGGATCTTTTAAATTTACTCAAAAGTGAATTATTGGAACTTGGAATAAATAAAATATCATTAAATGAACATGGATATCTTATTGCAGTTTTAGAGTCAAATTTCAAGGAAGGTGAGAAAGCCCCTGTAATAGGACTAATGGCTCATGTAGATACTTCTCCTGATATGAGTGGAACA
>DAOVSY010000267.1 GCA_030633365.1 Spirochaetaceae bacterium
ACACCTGTTGGAAAGTATGCCATTACTACACTCTGAAGGGGTTTTAATATTAAGTTTGGATACATAGAGAAGGCCATTATTCCAATTATGAAGGCAATTTGAGGAATTAAAACACCCAGAGGTGCTTCCTTTACCTCTCTATGAATATCTTTCAACTGTCCTAAAAATATTACATGTATCAGTCGGAACAGATAAAGAAAAGCTACCCCCGAAGCAAACATTGCAACCCCAGCCTGGAGAAGCCAGCCTTTTTCTATAAGAGCTGTATAGAGCATCCATTTAGCACCGAATCCTGTTAAAGGTGGAACTCCGGAAAGAGCAATTATTGCAATAAGTACTGTAAAAAAAGAGATTGGCATACGTGAAATTAATCCACCCATTTGATACATCATTCTTGTTTTGGTTCTGTAAATAACTCCTGCAATTGCCAGAAACAACATCCCCTTAAACATTAGATGTGTCACTGCCAGATAAAGACTGTTCATCCACCCAAGCTGGGTCATCAGTGCAAATGAGAGAAGCATATATCCAATTTGCCCCATAGAAGAATAAGCCAGAGTATATTTTATATCCTCCTGAAAAAGAGCAAGAAATGCACCGGCCAGGGCTGTAATTGCTCCTACCCATCCAAGAATTACGGCAAAATCAAAGGCAGTAACTCCAGAAAAACTATTTCCAGTATACAGTCCGGCAGTAATAAAGAGCATGTATAATCCGGCTTTACTTAACACAGATGAAAGAAAAGATGAAATATCATCATCTGATTCTGCATAGGCACCAGGCAGCCATATATGAAAACCGAAAGCACCCAGTTTTATAAGAAAACCAAGACCGAATAGAATAGAAATTATAGGAGATGCTGCAAAACCAGGCAGAATGTCCTGAAAACTTCCGGAAGAAGGACTTATTGCCAAAGCTGCCAGAATAATAAATGCACCTGCAAGAGAAAAAATTAAATATCGAAGAGCAGCCCCGGATGAGTTTTTCCCCCTGCTGATTAAAAGAAAGGATGTTACTGTCATAACTTCCCAGGAGAAGAAAAAACCTATTGTAGTTTTAAAAACGAGGAGGTTTCCAAGAGAAAGGATCAACCCCATTAGAAAAGCCATCAATCCTGGATGACGACCCTTTCTTAAAGTAAGAGAAAAAAGCTGGACCCATGAGCCCGCAATAAAAATAGCGGCAAATACAAGGCGTATTCCATCTATCATGGGATATAAAATCCAGCCATAGGCTGCCAGGACAGCAATTCCCAAAAATACCTGAATTTTAACAGGAAGCTTAATTAGATCGAATATAGAAAACAGAACAATTCCTGCAATTGGAATTAATAGAAACAGGTTTTGAAACCAGCCATTTGCTCCTGATACCAGAAAACCTTTCCCTATAAATATTCCAAAGACAGAAAGAATAAGAGCGCTTAACAAGGGGGCAATAAATGCAGCCTCTGTTTTTATAGATGCAGCAGTAATAAGTTCCGGAACTGATATTTTTACTTCATCATCATCCTCTGGAATTATTTCGGTATGTATATCCCCTGGGTCTTTTTCAGATTTTACAAGTCCAAGGAACCATCTAAAAAGGTAAAATGCTTCGAGGAGTGATCCAACAAGAATTACAGTCATAATAAAGTAGGAGATATTTTGTCCCAAACTAATAATCAACATCCATTTTGCCCAGAATGCTGGAAATGGTGGTAGACCTGCCAGTGAGGCTATTAAAACACCGAAAACGGCAATAACAATAGGCTGTTTTCTTATATTAACACCGTCGTCCAGGTTTATATTACTAAAAATACCAGAAATCCAGAATAATCCAGCTTTGCTGAAAAGATGGTTAACTGCTAATATTACAAGTATTAAAAAACCTGCAGGTGAAGTTGGGCCGAAAAGTCCGGCAACTGCAATTAAGAGACCAATTTGCCCAATAGAAGAGTATCCAAGCATTCTTCTAATATGTTTTTGTTTAATTGCCACCAGCTGAGCAAAGAAAAAAGTTGCTGTACCGCTTATAATCAGAATTTCCATTAGAGATTCAGGAAGAAGAGGGGTAATCTTGTATAAAACAAAAAATACTCCTGTAGCTGATATTGCAGTAGCCATAGCTGATATACCCGGTTCTGAGGCCTCGTATGCATCTGCACCCCATCCATTTGCAGGGAAGGGTTTAAGTTCTATTAACAGTGCAGACAGCAGTAAAAATATTGCCACTAAGCCCTGTATTCCCTGTAGGGAAGAACTGTCAGCCAGCATTGAATCAAGGTTTAATGTTCCAGTAAACCGGTATATATAAATTACACCAATTAAAAACAGAGCAGATGCTATTCCACCTGCAATCATATATTTAAAACCAGCTTCATAAGACTGTTTAGTTCTTATAAGTGCTATTAGAGCATACATAGAGATTGATGTTATCTCCAGAAAAACAAAGATATTAAAAATATCCCTGGTCATTATAAGACCATTTGTTCCCATAAGAAGTGTAAGAAAAAGAACCTGGGCAATGGAATTCCACTCCAGATCTTTTTTGAATATAAAGTAGAGACAACCAAGCCATGCAGCTGCATTAATTGCCATCATAAATAATGCTTCTCCAACTCCAACCATTAGATTAATTGAAAATGGTGCAGAGAAACCTGCTGTTTGAACTATAATAGGCTGCTGCAGATTACCTCCTAAATACCAGGAGAGAGGAAGGAGGACAAAAAAGGTGGAAATAAGTAAAACAACACTTTTAGATACACCTTTTCCCAACTTTTCAAAAAACGGAAGTAAAAATGCCCCTCCAAGAGCTACGACAATAAGATATATCGGGCTTACCATTTCAACTCCTTGATTTTATCTATAGAAAGACTGTGGTATGTTTTATAAATACGTACAGCATAGCTGAGCATTAAAGCTGTTACAGCCAGACCAATAACTATGGCAGTAAGAACCAAAGCCGATGGGACAGGATCTACTACCAGGGGAGGAGTTTCACCAGGAACCAGTACTTTATCAAAAATTGGTGCGGTTCCACCTTTAATATATCCAAGAGCAACCATAATAAGATGTACTCCGGTATCCAGAATAGAAAAACTTAAAATTATTTTAAAAATATGTTTTCTTGTTGTCAGACCCCAAAAGCCAACTGCAACAAGTGCAAACCCTATAAGTAAAACTACTTGAGTCATTTTACAGGCCTCCTCATAGCATCAATTATGCCGGTAATTTCCGATCCTACCTTTAACCCTATTAAGGAGTAAATTACAGGTATAGCTCCGGCACTGAATAACTGGCCGAATTCCCCGGAAGGTAAAAATCGGGGATCAAGAAAACCTGAAGCTAACCATATTCCAAGAAAACCCACAGCTATATAGGCAGCTCCTGAGAGGGCTTCAAGGGTTTTAAGAAATGTGTGATTAAGCTTTCGATCACTCAGTGCAAGAATAAGTAGAAGAATTGCAGATGCAATTACAACACCGCCCTGGAATCCACCACCTGGTGAAAGGTGACCATGAACAAAAATATAGATTCCAAACAATACCAGTAACGGGAAAAGAAACAGACTTCCTGTCTGAAGGAATTCAGATCCCTCCCGTCTCTCTTTTGAACCTGTCCCGGATTTTCGAAAATCTCCGTTGCCAAGAAGCAGTACAACACCAGCGGCAGCTGCAAACAGTACAGTTACCTCTCCCAATGTATCAAGTCCACGATAACTGACAACAACTGATGTAACCAGGTTTGCTGCCCCCAGATCACCGGCACCTTCGGTAACATATTTTTCGGCCAGAGGAGTCAGCTCTTCGTTATCCTGGACATCCCATGCCAGAGGAAAAAGAAAAATACCCAGAACTACAAGAGTAAGGATAATAAGAATTCTACTAATCATTATCACTCTCCCTTCCGGCATCTTTGACCCTGGACCAGGCAAAAAGAAAGACAACTGCTGTAAGAGCTGCTCCAATAGCGGCTTCTGTCATAGCAACATCAGGTGCCCCGACAAACAGGTAAATAACACTGGCTAAAAGTGAAACACTGCCTACAGTAATAATTGCAGAAACAATATCCTTCATATACAGGGATGCAATAGCTCCAATAGTCATTAGCACGCCAAGCAATATAATAACTACGATCATACATCTCCTCCTTTCTCAGCAAGTGCCAGGTCATCCCTTACAGAATCATCATCTTTTAAAAGAGGATCTTTACCGTCAAAATGGAGGGCTCTGGCAAGTACATGGGAAGAGAGCGGGTTAGTAAAAAATACAAAAATTACAAGTGCCAGGAGTTTTCCCCAATAACCCGGATGTCCAATGCCTAAACCAATAAAGAAGAAAAGGCTTCCGAGGGTTGTGGCCTTGGTTCCGGCCTGCATTCTGTTGTAGGTATCGGGCATTCGGATAAGACCGACAGCAGCCAGGAGAAGAAAAAGAGCACCAAGAATGGATACAATTCCACCTATAATAGTTAATAATTCCATCTACAGCCCCCTTTCAATATATCTGGCAGCTGCTACAACTCCCAGAAAACTCAAGAGGCCATAAACAAGGGCTACATCAAGATAAATTATTCGTCCCAGAAAGTGAGTTAAATAAGCTATTCCGGAAAGCGTAATTATTGTCATTGCATCCAGAGCAACGACTCTGTCTGCAAGTTGAGGTCCTATTATCAATCTGATAAAGGAGATAATGAGGGCCAGCAGGGCAATTCCTGCAGCTATAGAATATAATAAATCACCCAAAGATTACCTCCAGATATTTTTCAAAATTTGAGACAATTTTAGCTGTAGCCTCATCTGCATCTTTAGAATCAA
>DAOVSY010000164.1 GCA_030633365.1 Spirochaetaceae bacterium
AGCCAGGTACAATATGCTAAGTGTTGCTCAATCCGGAGTTTTGGCAAGGGATATGCAGAAGGTTGATAAGTTTGTTATTTATCAGACTATTGGACGTGATGCAGGCTGGCTCGCAGCAGCTACTGCTTTAGCTAAAAAGAAGGTATCAGATGCTCCACATTTAATTTACTGCCCTGAACGTTCGTTTAACAAAGAAGAGTTTATTGAAGATGCAAAAGAATGTATAGAAAAGTATGGCTGGGTATCAATAGTTGTTAGTGAAGGACTTCTATACCAGGACGGAACTCCTGTAAGTGCAGCTAAGGAGAAAGACTCATTTAATAACAAAGAGTTTGGTGCTATGGGTGGTGCGAGCGTAGGGCTTAATGTTCATAAAATACTTAAAGAGGCTACAGGCTATAGAGGCGAGTTTCAAATAACAGAGTCTTTAAATATGTGTGCCATAGACAGGGCAGTTACAATAGACCTGAAAGAGGCCTATGAATGTGGAACAGAAGCAGTCAGGCTTGCTGTATCCGGAAACAGTGGATACATGGTTACCATAGAACGAACATCTGAGAATCCATACAAAACAGCATTTGGTAAAACTGAACTTTCCAATGTAGCTATAAGGGCAAAAGCAATGCCGGATGATTTTATAAATGACAGGGGTAATTTTGTTAGTGAAAAATTAATTACTTATATGCGTCCCCTTATTGGTGAAGTTCCTAACTATGTAGAGCTTGATAAATCTATGGTGGAGGTCATTTAATGAATAACTATAATAAAACAGTTCTTGCAATACAGGCCCATCCTGATGATACAGAGATATTCTGCTCCGGAACCCTGTCGCTCCTTAAGGATAAAGGGTTTAAAATAGTTATTGCTACCATGACTCCGGGAGGAATGGGTGGTGTTACTCATAACGAAGAAGGAACCGCTGAAATTAGAAGAAAGGAAGCAGCCAGGGCAGCAGAAGTTCTGGGAGCAGAATATTTCTGTCTGGATCAAAGAGACGGGTATGTATTTGATAACACAGAAGCAAGAATAAAAGTTACAACTCTTATACAAAAAGTACAGGCTGGAGTAGTTTTTACACATCTACCATATGACTATCACAGTGATCACAGAGCAACTTCCACTATTGTAGAAGCGGGAACAATGCTTGCAACTCTACCAAATGTACCTACTAATGAAAAACCGGTAACTCTTACACCTCTGCTATACTACACCTCCCCCTTTGGATTTACAAATAATATGGGAGGAGAAATACCTGACCCATCATTTTTTATTGATGTGACCACTACATTTGAAAAGAAAAAAGAGATGCTTTCACATCATGATTCTCAAAAAAAAGTAATGGAGCTTATGTTTAATATTAAAGACTTTTTTGGAGATATGCGGGGTTTCGATCAAAAAATGGGAAAACTGGCAGGAGTAAAATATGCAGAAGCTTACTGGCAGAACACAGGCGGGGGATTTTACAAAGATCCCTTTATTCAGGAAGTATTAGAAGATTTTAAAAGAGATAAGGAGTCATAAAGATGAATTTAAAAGACACAAAATATTCTCAATTTTCATTGTGCAGGGAAATGCTTGAAACAGCAGATGTTATTTCTAATTTTGATATCAATGCAGTTTCAAGTTTTGCAAAATCTTTAACAAAAAATAAAAGTTTATTTTTAACTGGAGAAGGAAGCAGCAGAATACTTCCTGCAAAACATGCTCTTTACAATCTTCAAAAAGAGGGAACTGACCTTTCTGTTTTTACAGAGGGCGGAACTCAGGCAATGGAATACAATCTAAAAGATTCCATTGTTTTTGGTATCTCTAACTCTGGAAAAACAAAGGAACTTATTCGCCTTTTTAGTACTCTTAAAAAACAAGGAAATCCTAATCTCTATGGTGTTACTGCCAACAGTGATACTCCATTGGAAGAACTAACAGAGAAAACACATGTGTTAACATGCGGAAAAGAAAATGCAGTTGCAGCAACAAAAAGTGTTGTTGAGCAGAGCCTTTTTTACGATGCTCTTTTTTCTTCCTACTCAGGCAAACCAATGGGCGATTTATCAGAAACAGGAAAAGCTATTCAATCTGTTTTAGAAATGGAAATAGACAGAAAAATTATAGATATGATTTCAAATGCAGGAACAATCTATTTTGCAGGTAGAAATGATGGTGTTGCTGAAGAATTAACTTTAAAAACAAATGAAATTACCCATAAAAAATCTGACTTTCTTGAAGGAACCTATGGCGTCCATGGTATTGAGGAAGTTATGGATAAAAATGATGTTGTAATAATTGTAAATCCTTTTGAAGATGAAGAAGAAAAATTTAAAGAATGTCTTATAGATGGTGTTGGTTTAAACATAATAGCAATCTCATCCAAAGATACAATTTTTCCAACAATTAAAATACCTGAAGTTGGTTATTTTCAGAACTATATAGAACTTGCTGCAGGTTGGAATATTCTTGTGGAAACAGGCATAGTTTTGGGGATTAATCTGGATGAGGCAGAGCGGGCGAGAAAGGTTGGGAATGAATTTTCAGGATAAGTCTCACTTATGAATTACAACATCTCCTTCAGAGGATCATCTTCATCCACACCAATCTCCAGTGATGACTTTGTTTCTAAAGAACCAACATTTCTCAGCTTACGCAACATAACATTTGTTCGGGTAGTTTTAAGAACATCAAGAGAATTACTCGCTTTATGCAGGTGACTATAGACTGTATCCAGCTGCTCCTCAAACTTTCCAAACTCAGTTTTCACAGCTTCAAGGACCTTCCAGACCTCACTGCTTTTTTTCTGTACTGCAAGAGTTCTAAAACCCATTTGCAAACTGTTTAAAAGAGCCGATAAAGTTGTAGGTCCGGTTATAGTTATTTTATATTTACGCTGGAGAGTTTCAAATAAACCAGAGTGTCTTAAAACCTCTCCGTACAAGCTCTCGACAGGTAAAAACATTATTGCAAAATCTGTTGTATGGGGTGGATCAATATATTTATTATGAATATCCTTTGCAAAACTCTCCACAGTTTTTGTTAACTCTTTTTGAGATATATCAATCAGGCTTTTATCTCCACTATCATATGCATCCAAAAGACGATTATAACTCTCAATTGGAAACTTGGAGTCTATGGGCATCCAGATTTCACTATCATTACTCTGACCGGGAAGTCTAACAGCATATTCAACATTCGCCTGGCTGCCTTTTTTAGTTGCAACATTTTTTCCATACTGACCTGGAGCCAGAATTTCTTCTAAAATATTCCCTAACTGATATTCCCCTAAAACACCTCTGGTTTTTACATTGGAGAGAACCTTTTTAAGATCTCCAACACCTGTGGCTATTGTCTGCATTTCACCCAAACCTTTATGAACAAGTTCAAGGCGGTCACTAACCTGCTTAAAGGATTCGCCTATTCGTTTTTCCAAAGTAGACTGAAGTTTTTCATCTACAGTTTTTCGCATTTCTGTTATCTGTTTATTGTTATCTTCTCTAATGTCTCTTAGATGCCTTTCAACAGAAACTTTTACCTCTTTTATACTTTCAATAGATTCTTTATTTAACAAAGCCTGCTGTTTGCTAAAATCCAAAGTATTAGCTTTAAACTTCTCCTCAAAGGAACCAAGTGATTTTGTAAGTTCCTGTCTGCTGCTGTAAGCCTGACGTCCGCTTTCTTCCCTGTTCAGCCGGAACTCTTCTCTGGTATCTTTACCACTTTTATCAAGGGCTGTATCAAACTTACCTACAGCTGTTTCCAGATCTTTTAATTGAGGTCGTATATTTACTTTTGCCTTCTTAAAAATTGTAAAAATAATATTTACAATTGCTAAAAAAATTAAAGTAATAAGTAAAATATCTGTCATATCAGCCCCATTTTTATTCTTCTACAACCGCAGTGGACTCAATAAAAAGTTCTTCAAGCTGTTCATCAGTTACGTTACCAGGAGCATCTGTCATTAGACATGTAGCCTTCTGGGTTTTTGGAAAAGCAATAACATCTCTAATAGATTCTGTCTTAAGAAAATGCATGAGTATTCTATCCAGACCAAGAGCCAAACCACCATGAGGAGGAGCGCCGTACTGAAGGGCATCCAGTAGAAATCCAAACTTCTCTTTGGCTTCTTCTTCATCAATCCCAAGAAGAGTAAAAATTTTCTGCTGCATATCATTATCATGAATTCTTATACTTCCACCACCAGCTTCTGTACCGTTAAGAATTATGTCATAAGCGTTTGATTTAGCAGCAAAAACATCAGTGTCCAGCTTATCAGCATCTTCGGGTTTAGGAGCAGTAAAAGGATGGTGGGTTGGTGTAGGATTACCCTCACTATCTTTATCAAACATAGGAAAGTCCACAACCCAGGAAAGGTTAAGTTCATTTTTATCTATTAAATTAAGCTTATCTGCAAAGTTAAGCCTTAACGCAGCTAAACTCTGACACACAACAGATTCCTTATCTGCAATAAATACTAGAATATCACCAGTTTCTGCGCCCATCTTTTTATACAGTGCATCAACTTCTCCCTCTTTGAAAAATTTAACAATAGGAGACTGAGGGCCATCTTCATTAACCTTAATCCAGGCGGCACCTTTAGCTCTAAAAGTTTTAACAAAAGGGGTCATCTCATCCAGATCTTTCCTGGAAAATGATGCTATTCCATTTTTAATATTTATAGCTCTTACAAAACCACCATCAGCAATTGCATTTGCAAAAACACCAAAGCCAGAATCTTTAAAAACATCACTAAGTTCTACAATCTTTAAACCAAAACGTAAATCCGGTGCATCCTTTCCATAATCAAGCATTGCCTGGTCATATGTCATTCTTGGCAGGGGCAGTTTCAAGTCCTTGTCAAATACTTCTTTTAAAAGTACTTTAAAAAGATTTTCAATAACTCCCATTACATCATCTTCATCAACAAATGCCATCTCAACATCAACCTGTGTAAATTCAGGCTGTCTGTCTGCTCTTAAATCCTCATCACGAAAACATCTTGCAATTTGAAAATATTTATCAAACCCTGAAATCATTAAAGATTGTTTAAAAAGCTGAGGGCTTTGTGGAAGTGCAAAAAATTTACCCTCATTAACACGACTGGGAACAAGATAATCTCTTGCTCCTTCGGGAGTAGCCTTTGTTAAAATAGGAGTTTCAACATCTACAAAATCATTATTTATAAAAAAGTTTCTTATAATATTAGTTACCCGGGATCTAAACATCAGGTTCTTCTGAAGCTGGTGCCCTCTTAGATCAAGGAATCTATATTTAAGTCGGGACTCCTGATTTACACTATCTGCATGATGAATATCAAAAGGAGGTGTTTTAGATTTATTTAAAACCTCAAGTTCTGTAACATATATCTCAATCTCACCAGTTGCCAGTTTTTTATTAGCCATTCCATCAGGTCTGGCACTTACCTTACCTGTAATACCAATTACGTCCTGACTCCTAAGCCCCTGGGCAATTTTATGAGCTTCTCCGGAAACAGTAGGATCAAATACAATCTGAGTAAGACCCCATCTGTCTGTAAGATCAATAAAAGTAACACCACCATGATCACGATAGTTTTCCACCCAGCCGTTCAACGATATGGTCTGACCACTAAGTTCTTTTTTTAATTCACCACAATTATGCGTTCTTTTTATTTTCACTTGCTTGTCCTTTTTATGGCCTTTATTTGACCTTTATCTGGCTTCTTTATGGCCCTGCTAAAATTTTTTCACGTAATAATTTCTGTATCTTTCCCGGGTTGGCTTTTCCGGATGTAGCCTTCATAACCTGTCCCATAAAAAAACCAATCTGTTTTTCTGCTCCATCTCTTACTGCATCTGCGACCTTTGGGTTTGCATCTACAATATCAGAAACTATTTTAATAATCTCACTTTCATCTGGCCCTTCATCAAGACCCATTTCTTTAACAATATCTTCCGGATCTTTATCCTTTTCAAATACCAGTCCAAGAACTTTCTTTCCAATACCAGAACTTATTTTATCAGTTTCTATCATATTTAGAATACTAAGTAAACGATTAGGACTTAAAGAAGATTGCTCAATGCCTAAATCCGAATCGTTAAGTATTTTTTGAACATTTCCACCCAACCAGGATGCTGCAGTTCCAGCAAAACTATTATCATCCTTTTTACCCGTAACAACTTTTTCAAAAAAATCTGCCATAGCTATTTCTGATGTAAGAAACAGAGCCTGTTGAGTATTTAAACCATATTCACTTATAAATCTATCTTTTCTTAACCGGGGCAATTCCACTAGAGATTTTTTAACCTCTTCCAGGAAATCAGCTTCAGGACAGTAAGGAGGAAGATCAGGCTCGGGAAAGTATCTGTAGTCATTGGAAGACTCTTTTGTTCTCATAGAACTGGTACGGGAACTAGCTTCATCCCAAAGCCTGGTTTCCTGAATAATTTTTTCTCCGGAATTAAGAACTTTTGTCTGACGTTTAATCTCATACTCAAGAGCTTTTTTTATAAAACGGGAAGAATTAAGATTTTTACATTCTGTTTTTGTGCCCAGACCCTTACCAAAATCATTGATGGAAACATTGGCATCACAACGAAGGCTGCCTTCTTCCATGTTACCATCAGTAACACCAAGATATCTAACCATTTGACGAAACTGCTGAACAAAAGCT
>DAOVSY010000575.1 GCA_030633365.1 Spirochaetaceae bacterium
AGGGCTTGTGTCCATCCTTACAGATTCAGGGACGGAGGTTCCTCCAATATCAGTAAATAGAGGTAAATCTATTTCAATCTTTCCAGAGGGGGTATTCAGGGGGTTCTTTACAGGATCTGAAATAAAATTAGATAGACCAACACGCATTTGATCCTGGGCCTCAAAAATACCTGTAGTCTTAAATTTATCCAGATCTGCTATTTCTGAATTTTTCAGGAAATATTCAATCCAGTCAGACTCAGTTCTTCCTTCTGTAAATTTATTATTAAATCCTAATCTTTCTGATAATTCAGCAAATATCCAGTAATCATTTCTTGCTTCCCCAATTGGTTCGGATGCTTTACCAGAATAAAAAAGATAGTTTGTATTAGAGAATAAAATATCCTCTCTTTCCAGAAATGTTGTTACAGGAAGAACTACATCTGACCACTGGCAAGTTGGCGTCATAAAATAATCATGACTAACTATAAAATCCATTTTTTTAAAAGCTTCAAGTCCTTTTGAAGTATTACTGCTCTGGCCAATGTAATTTCCACCCACATTGTAGAGAAAACTTATATCCGAAGGATAACCGGCTTCTCTCCCACCTAAAGCAGCATCTGCCCATTCATAAACAGGAACACGTTTTACAGATTCATTTAAAGAAACAGCTATACTCCCACATTCAGGACTGGCAAGCCGGTTCCACTGACCTGATCCTGAGGAACCTCCCTGTATTCCAACATTAGCTGTCGCCAATTGAAGAATTGCCCCTAAGCGGTCATTATTTTCTCCTCCAATTGCTCTTTGAATTGAAAGCCCTGGAAGTAATGCAGCAGGAGAAGATGAAGCATAATTTTTTGTAAATTTTTCTATTTTATCTACAGATAACCCGCAAAGCTCTGAAGCCCATTGGGGAGTTTTTTTAATACCATCACTTATTCCTAATATATAAGCTTCCAGTTTTTCAAAACCTGTACTGTACTTATCTATAAACTCTAAATTTACCAGATCTTTGGTAAGTAGTAGGTACAGCATACTTAGCATTAGAGCAGAATCTGTTCCAGCTTTTATGGGAAGCCATTGTGCATTATATCTGCTGACAGAAGGTGTTTTTCTTGGATCCAAAACAACAAAAGGGATACCCATATCTGCAGCTTTTTTTAAAAGAGATTCTGTTTCACAGCCAAACCTTGTGTCTTCCGGATTAAATCCCCAGAGTATAATAAGCTTAGAGTTAAGTAGGGTTTTTACATCTATACCTATATATTTTGTGCCAAACATGGGCTTTTTTACAAAAGTAGCAGCTTCACTGGAAAAACTGCCTCGGGTTTCTGTGTAATTACCATAAAGATTTAAAAATCGCTGGGCAAGGGTTGCTGTGTTATGGAGAGCCCCACGGCATGAACCTGAGCCTCCAAGTCTCATAACAGACTCTGCACCATTACTTTCTTTTGTTTTTTTCAATTTCTCTGCAACAAGATCCAGAGCTTCTGTCCAGCTGGCATCCCGAAACTGTCCACTGCCCCTTTCTCCTGTACGAATCTTTGGTTTTAGAATTCGCTCCTGATTATAAATAACATCAGTCATTTTATAACCTTTCAGGCAGCCATGCATTAGAGGGTTTTTATAAGTGCTGTCAGTTATTTTTATTACACGACCATCCTCAACATGAGCTTCCAGAGGGCAGCCTGCACCACAATCTTTATTACATGAGACTGGAACTTTATTTACCATAGATTTACTACCTTATCTGCTTTACCAGATTAAGGGAACATATCCGTCTTTAATAAGATCAGATATCATACTTCCAACATATTCTACTTTTACACCTAAAGCAGTAGTTTCCTCATCAGTATCATACCTGTCTGCAATAAATTTACAGGATACAGCCTTTCCTTTTGCCTGCTGAAACTGTAGAAGAAA
>DAOVSY010000445.1 GCA_030633365.1 Spirochaetaceae bacterium
AAAGGCCTTTCAGGCGCTCCTCCTTTTAGGGTGGTTCTTGGTAGACAAGCCCATGGTACAGTAACAAAAGGTCTGGCTCTCCTTGGAATAGGAAGTGAGCAGCTTGAGTATGTTGATGTGGATGATCAGGGGCGTATTATTCCGGATAATCTTCCTGAAATGGACGATAGTACTCTCCTTATTCTTCAGGCCGGCCATGTAAGTACAGGCTCTTTTGATCCCTTTGATAAGATTATGCCTTTAGCCCAGGCGGCTGGAGCATGGGTACATGTTGATGGAGCTTTTGGCTTATGGGTTGCAGGGTCTGACAAATTTAAAAACTTAACTAATAGTATGTCGTTAGCTGATTCCTGGTCTGCAGATGGTCATAAGACTCTAAATACCCCTTATGACAGTGGAATTATTCTGTGTAAAGACAAAGAAGCTTTGGTTTCTGCCCTGCATTCTTCAGGTTCCTATCTAATCCATAGTGAAAAACGGGATGGAATGCTTTTTACACCGGAAATGTCACGTCGGGCAAGAGCTGTTGAAATGTGGGCTGCCTTAAAGTTCCTGGGAACCAAAGGTCTGGCTGAGCTTGTGGAAGAACTTCATTCCAGGGCTGTTCAGTTTGCTGAAGAGTTTAAATTACATGGGTTTATGGTTTTTAATGATGTTGTTTTTAATCAGGTAATTGTTGCCTGTAAAGATGATGATCAAACAAAAAAGGTTTTGAATCTGGTGCAACAATCCGGGGAATGCTGGTGCGGTAATGCAAAGTGGAATAACAAGTATGTTATTAGGGTAAGTGTCTGTTCCTGGGCTACTACAGAAGCTGATGTTACAGGATCTATTAAAGCATTTGTAGATGCCAGAAATAAAGTTGGTAATAAACAGGAATAAATTTTCCTGCTTGCCAGCAGCAGCAGATACCAATATCATATAACTATGAAAATTCGGCATAAACTGGTTATTCTTATAATTATTTATATATCCGGTATTATTTCCATAGCACTTCTTTCTCTTTATGGATGGCAGCGTACTGAACAAATCCAGCAATCAGTTACCATGGGTGTAGAATTACAGTTAAAATCCAGAGAAGTTCAAAGTTTAATGAAAGATATTATTTTTGATCTGTTTGTACCTGAAATGTATGGTCATATCAGATCTTTAACTTATTCTCCAAGATCAGCAGCCACAATCAAGCAGCTGCAGGAAGCAGTTTTTGATTACAATACAATATTTAATAATTTTATGACTCAGGATAATTTCCTTGAAGGAAATAAAGGTTTAATACGGGATCAGTATTTTACAGCAATTCGAATGAATACCCGGGCAATGAGTATGATGAGTAGAATTGAGGATATTCTTATAGTCATACGTGAGCAGTACCATTCGGAGGAAAACCTGTACAGCGCCATGCAGAAGGATGAAGCACTAATACCTTTTTTTGCAGAGATACAGGAAGCATCATATTATTTTAAAAATAGTTTTGAAAGTTTTATGAATTACTTTATTAAAACCCTTAATGAGGAAGCAGAAAGAGTCAGGCAAAGTATTTATTTATTTTTTATTATAATGACAGGATTAATTCTTACCTTCTCAATTATATTTACATTGTATCTTTCAAGAGATTTAACAACTAAGCTTACTCTAATGAATGGAGCATTTAGAAATGTATCCTATGGAGATTTTTCTAAAAAATTAAATATAAACTCCAATGATGAGTTTGGAGCTTTTACTGTTACCTTCAATGAGCTTCTTAATGATCTTAAAGAAAATGTAAATAATATTCTTAATCTTACCAGAGATATAGGTTCTTTTATATCTGATAAATCGGAGCTAACTGATCTTTATAATCTGGTTGCCGGGGCTGTTGTACAGGATACCAGTGCTGATATTGCAGCAGTCTTAATATCAGAAAATAATGGGAAGTTCCAATTTGTAGCCTGCAATGGGACAGCTCTATCAGAAGAAGAAAAGGATAAACTTTTAGATCTTGTTTCTAACAGGGTTTACAGACCAAATTCGCTTTTTACTCTAAATGCAAATGATAAAGAATTGAATGATAGTATATTTAAATCTTTGTTGGCAGCTCCTCTAATGGTAGAAGGAAAAAAATATGGACTTCTTGTTTCTATAAAAACCATATCAAAAGATAGATTTTCTGATTTAGGTGTTACACGTTTTAGTACCTTTACCGAATTTGTATCTCTGGCTCTTGATAACTTTTTTAAATATAAGGAACTTATTGAAAGAAGAGAGGCCCAATATCAGGCTCTCCAATCCCAGGTACAGCCTCATTTCCTTTACAATATTTTAACAGTTATACTGGGGTTAAACAGGAAGGATGATAGAACAGGAATTGTGCAGACAGTTAATGCCTTGAAAGATATGCTTCGTTATATCCAGTCTCAAAACAGATGGACCTCTGTTGAACAGGAATGCAGGTTTATTGAGCAATACTGTTCTCTTCAAAAAATCAGGTTTGGAGAAAGGTTTTCCTATAAAATTGATTTTGATGAAGAATCTGGAAATTTCCAGATACCCAGACTTCTACTGCAGCCTCTACTGGAAAATTCTATAATTCATGGAATTGAACCTTTGGAGAAAAATGGAACTGTAAGTTTAAAATGTAAAGCAAGACGTTTTCGTGGGGAAGCAGGTTTGATTATTTCTATTGAAGATAATGGAGTGGGATTTGATTCCTCAGAATTAAAAGAACGTTCCAATATTGGAATAATGAATGTGGAAGAACGGTTAAAGCTAACATTTCCGGAATCAGTATTGACTATAACAAGCAAGCCTGGAGAAGGTACGGTTGTTAAAATAGAAATATGAAAATAATTATTGCAGATGATGAAGAATATGTACGCTTTGAACTTAAAGAACTTCTTTTGGAAATTCGTTTGGATCT
>DAOVSY010000304.1 GCA_030633365.1 Spirochaetaceae bacterium
AAAACATTAACTGTTATTTTTATTCTCCTGTTACCCTGCACTATCCCTGCCCTGCCTCAATTTTTTGATAACACAGAAACAGATATTCTTATTCAGCAAATAATATCAGAAATGGATAATACCGAGCTTCTGGGGCAGGTTATGCTCCTGGGCTACTATGGTCTTGATCCATCAGAGGATATTCTAAACTGGATTAGTACTAAAAAAATTGGCGGAATTAAAATTTTTGGCTGGAATGTATCTACTCTGGAGAGATTAGGTAAAAGTATCTCTCTTATGCAAAAAACAGCTTTAGAAACTCCACTGGGCATTCCACTGTTAGTGGCGACAGATCAGGAAGGCGGGTGGGTCCGTCATGTTAAAGGAAATACATCAATTACTCCTGGGAATATGAGTATAGGGGCTACTTCCATGCCCGTAGATGCATATAGAACAGGCAAATATATAGGTCAGGAACTAAAAACAATTGGTATAAATATGAACTTTGCCCCTACTGTAGATATATATACTAACCCGGATGCAACCGTAATTGGACCAAGAGCATTCTCATCTGACCCTGTAAAAACAGCAACTTTGTCTACTTCTTTTTTCCAGGGACAGGAAAGTACAGCTGTTATAAGTACTGCAAAACATTTTCCCGGTCATGGATCAGCAGGAGGAGACTCTCATGGAATGCTTCCTATAGTTGATGCAGATTTACAAACCCTTTGGGACAGAGAACTTTTACCTTACCGGTTTCTTATTAAAAGGGGTATTCCAGCCATTATGAGTGGACATATTTCATTCCCCGAGATAACTGGTAATAATGTTGCTGCCTCAGGGTCTAAATATTTTTTAACCACAGTTTTAAGAGAGCAAATGGGGTTTAAAGGAATAATAATTACTGATGATATGGTAATGGCCGGAGCAGATATTACATCCAAAGGCATAGAAGAGTCATGTTATAATGCTCTTATTGCAGGAAATGACATAATTATGATATCCAGAACTGCTTCTACATATCAAAGGATATGGGATTTTCTTTATAATAAAATTCAAACAGAAAGTAACTTCAAAGAAATTATAAAAGTTTCTGTAGAAAGAATTCTAAGTACTAAACTTTCCTACCTTAAAAGAGAAGATTCTGTAAGACTTTATCCTGATATTGAAAAAATAACAAACACTATTCCAAATTCAACTGGCAGTGATTTTTTTCTGGATCAGGCATTTAGAAGTGTCAGCATTTTAATAGATTCCGAGCTGCCAATAAGCATTGAGGGAAATAGTAGTATTCTGATTGCAGCACCATACAAAACATTTCTTAATGAAGGGAAAAAACAAATAAAGGATGCCTCAACTTATTACTTTCCTTTTATTCCGGAAAAAGAGTCGGAAAATAATTTTCTTATAGATTTTAAATCAGAAGCAAAAAATTACGATACAGTAATATTTTGCCTGGTTAATGAGTTTAGTCTTAAGATGCTTGAAACACTGGAAAACCTTCCGGTTAAGGTTACTGTAATATCCGCATTAAGCCCTGTTTTTATACATGAGCAGGAATGGATTACATCGGCTGTTGCTGTATATGGAACAGGATATGAATCATTTATGGCAGGATTTTCTGCTATTTTGGGACATTATATACCAACAGGAATTGTTCCTATTGACGGGTTACAAGATCAGGCTGAAAACTAGTGGCAGTTATTGAATTAACAACATCCTTCAAAGAATCTTTTCTAAATTTTGCAATTAAGTTTGAATATAAATCTTTATCATTTATCTCCAGAATGTATCAAAACGGGCAAATACAAATTCCTCCATCTAAAATAGCAAAAGTATTTTGTGAAGTGTCAGATTCAGATCCGGATTTAATTTTAAATGCAATTATGATTACTTCAGGAGGTATAGTAATGCCTATCTTTTCTGATAAACCTCCTTCACAAGAAGTTATTAGAAAAATGATAGAAAAAATAGTAAAATATAAAAATATAATATTTTGTGTACTTGGTATTACTAAAGATACTGAGAATATAAAAAAATTACTAAACTATACTTCTTATTCAACAATAAATTACTCACTTCTAAAAGAAAATTCCAATAAACAATATTCCATAAAGAAAAATTTTATAAAAGTAAAAAAAGCAAAAAAAAGAGATACCCTAAGTTTATTTCCCCTTGAAAAAGCATATCTTTTGGAAGAAGTGCTTGTAGGAAATTCTGCAATAAATCAACAGGCAGTTTTAATAAATTTAAAAAAAACATGTACAGATCAAAGTGTTTTTTATGCTTTATTTGAAAAGAAAATAATTGCAAAGGTTAATACAAACGGCCAGGGTTTTGCTTATAATCAAATAGGAGGAGTATATACAAAACCGGAATACCGTAAGCAGGGGATCTCTACATATCTAATGAAAATACTATTAAATGAAATTCATATGTCAAAAAAGAATGCTGTACTCTATGTTAAAAAAGAAAATATACCAGCTCTAACTCTTTATAAAAAACTTGGATTTAGTATTGTAGATGATTATAGTGCACATTATGTTGTTAAATAATGTACAAAAAAACCGACTGCCAGGCAGTCGGTAATTATATTTAGATTAAAAACCCTTCTTAAATAATGGCCTTCATTGCAGTCATATGACCTCGCAATACTTTACCAACCTTTTCTACTCCGGTATTTCTTAGAGCTTCATTAACTTCAATAAGTTTAATATTATCAACACTGTTATCTGAAACAGAAAGAGGTTTTCCAATTACATCAGAATCAATGGTTTTCATAAAATCAGAAAGCATAGGAATACATTTACTTGCAAAAAGATAATTTCCATACTCTGCTGTATCTGAAATTACAACATTCATCTCATAAAGTTTTTTCCTTGCTACAGTATTAGCAATAAGAGGAACTTCATGTAGGGATTCATAATAAGCAGATTCCGGTTTTATTCCTGCAGAAACCATTGTCTCAAATGCAAGCTCTACACCTGCTTTAACAAATGCTACCATCAAAATACCATTATCATAATATTCCTGTTCACTGATATCTTTATCCGTTGCTTTAGTTTTTTCAAATGCTGTTTTACTTGTTTCTTCTCTCCATGTAAGAAGATCTTTGTCATCATTTGCCCAGTCTTCCATCATGCCTGAAGAGAAATCCCCACTCATAATATCATCCATATGCTTTTTAAAGAGATCACCCATTAGGCCTTTCAGTTCTTCTGAAAGTTCAAAAGCAACTATTTTTGCAGGATTTGACAATCTATCAAGCATATTTGTTACACCACCATGTTTTAGAGCTTCAGTGATTGTTTCCCACCCATACTGTACAAGTTTTGCTGCATATTCAGCATTAATATTATTTTCTATCATTTTATCAAAACAGAGTAATGATCCGACCTGAAGAATTCCACATAAAATAGTCTGCTCTCCCATTAGGTCAGATTTTACTTCTGCAACAAATGAGGACTGAAGAACTCCGGCCTTATGCCCTCCGGTTCCAGCTGCATATGCTTTTGCTATTTCCAGGCCATCACCATTGGGATCATTTTCTCTATGAACAGCAATAAGTGTAGGGACACCAAAGCCTCTTTTGTATTCTTCTCTTACCTCCGTCCCCGGAGATTTGGGAGCAACCATAACAACTGTTATATCTTCTCTTATCTGCATACCCTCTTCTACAATATTAAATCCATGAGAATAAGCCAGGGAGGATCCTTTTTTCATCAAAGGCATAATTTCTTTGACTACAGGACCATGCTGTTTATCCGGTGTAAGGTTACATACTAAATCTGCAGTAGGAATCATTTCCTTGTAGGTTCCTACCTTAAAACCATTCTCTGTTGCATTTTTCCAGGATTGACGTTTTGAACTAATAGATGATTCTCTAAGAGTGTAGGAAACATCCAGTCCGCTATCCCGCATGTTAAGCCCCTGATTTAATCCCTGGGCACCACATCCAATAATAACAACTTTTTTCCCTTTCAGTTTTTCTATTCCTATAAATTCACTTTCATTCATAAACCGGCACCGGCCAAGTTCCTCAATTTGTAATCTTAATGGTAAAGAATTAAAATAATTCATATTAAATCTCCTGATTTTATTGTGTAGATGCGAGTATAGCATATATAGTTGTCCTGTAAAATAGTTTGAATTACTTTAGAGGTGATTTTAATAATGCTAAAACCTGAAAATATAATAATTACTTTTGGAAGAATAAATATTCTTAAGAATATTAATGTAGATTTTTCCCCAGGGAATGCCTGGGTAAT
>DAOVSY010000383.1 GCA_030633365.1 Spirochaetaceae bacterium
ATATCACTTAGTGAAGCTATCTCTGTAAAAATCTCCCTAAGTTCCTCTTCTCTGTTTACCCAGAAGGAGGCTCTGTAATTTAGATCAAAAGAGATTGCTGTTCCATGTTTTTTTGCTGCTCTGGCTATTTCCAGAGTAAATCTGCTTGTTTCTTTTGACAAAGCTCCAACCAGACCGGAAAGGTGTACAATTTGAACACCCTCTTCTCCAAA
The DNA here is from genome assembly GCA_030633365.1 of Spirochaetaceae bacterium. Next base: position 213 of record DAOVSY010000383.1, read on the forward strand.
AATTTTATACAGATCAAATTGATCTGTATTTAATAAGCGTCCCACCTCGCCAGCTCTGTCGTTATTTACTCTGGGTCCTCTGGAACCATAACCGCTGTCAGCCATATTGATTTGATGTCTTACACCCCAGGGGCCGTCGGGTGCAATTTCCGGTCCTTCAAAATCCATATGCCGGCTTGCAAGATTATCCTTAATAAAACGGGCAACGGGGCTTCCCTTTACAAAAGCTGTAAGTACTTTTACAGGTAATCCAAGATAAGATGAGACACTTGCTACATTTGTTTCTGCACTGCTTGCTGTCATTTTAAATGTGTCACTTGAGTGAAAGGGTTGACCATCTGCTGGAGTTAATCTGACCCCCATACTTGTTGGAACCAACAGCGCATATTTACAATTATCCTTAAGCTTAATACTCATTATTTTACTCCTTAGGTTGCATAGGCGAGCAGCCAACTTGTTGGCGACCAGCCTGATATTTATATTCTAAAATCCCGGTTAATCCAAAAACAACGGTTTAATATGTCTTTCATACAAATTTTCTGTAACATTTTTACCAACAATTTCAGAATTTTCAATCAGAGCATCCAGATATTTTTTTCCCATCTCTGAAGCGACTTTGTAACCAACATGCAGTAATTGTCTTAGATGCATATTATATGCAGGATTGTTCTGATCATGTCTAAGTGCAGATGCATACTGCTCGCCTGTCCATGAATTAACTTCGGTAGCAGATGGAAGTTTTGTTTTATCAATATTAATTACAGTTGCATATGGTTCTGCCAATTCTTCATATCGGCCTAAAGCTGAACAATAGACTTCTTTTGCAATTGCAAGACCATTTGGTCCTGACTCTGCAAGACCGATAAGTTCTTCAAGCCAGGTTGTTCCGGCAGTTTTTACGTGTACTCCGGCATTATGTTTACGTATGTTTTTACGAATAGATGGATAGATTGAGAATTTGTCACTTCCGGAATGAACACTTAGTTTAAGATTTTTATGTAAATTAAATTTATCCACAGCCCAGGCTATTACACATATATCATCATTAAACTCTCTATCAAACTTATCAAGATCTCCAACATAGTCTACGCCTTTATTAAATCGACCTGTAAATTTAGGTGCAATTGTTTGAGCAGGTATTCCCTCATTTGCAATAGCAGAAAGAATAAATAAAAGTTCTTCCGGGGTTTGGGGAAGATCAGTCTCATCCATGGAAACTTCGGTAATAAAATTCCCCTTTCCTTTTTTCTGTTGTATATGTCTGTAAATTTTACCTGCTTCCTTAATTGCAAACAGATATCTTTCTGCTATTTTTCTAATACTTTCTTCTGTAATATTAAGAGAATCCTCTATTCCTGGAATATTTAACTTTCCACAGTAAATAAGGTTTTCTTGAACAAATTTATCTACTTCATATTTGTCTGTTTTTTCTCCAATAAAATCAGCAACATCAAGGGTAAAGAAATCAGAGGAATCCATAAATAAATCCACTGTTTTAAGACTTATGTGATCTGCATCCACATAATAACTGCCTTTCCAGTTTAATGCTTTAACAGCATTATCTGCAGCGATTCTTACAGAATCAGGATCAGTATGAATAATTGCATGTTCACGGTAGGATTTGTTCCATATAATAGCAATTTCTTTACCTGCTTCTTTAGCCTTAATTACAGATTTCAGTTGGGCTTCTGCTTGCTTCCCGAACCTGTCCCCGGTTCCTATTGAGTATTTTTCAAGTTTCATCATTTTCCCTTTTTATCTTCTAAATCAATACCAAAATAATTTACAGCGTTGTTATAACTTATGTCCTGCACCATCTTTCCCAGTAAATTATAATCTTCCGGGGCTTCTCCGTTTTCTACCCAGTTTCCAATAATGTTACAGAGTATTCTTCGAAAATACTCATGTCTTGGAAAAGAGAGGAAACTTCTGGAATCAGTCAGCATTCCTACAAATCTGGAAAGAAGCCCCAGGTTTGCAAGAGCACTCATCTGCATTTCCATTCCCTCTTTTTGGTCGTTAAACCACCACCCCGAGCCGAATTGTATTTTTCCGGGGATAGATCCATCCTGGAAGTTTCCTATCATGGTTCCTATGGTGTAGTTATCAACAGGATTCAGGTTGTAGATAATTGTCTTTGGAAGTTCTTCTTTTTTATCAAGGCTATTCAGGAACTTTGCCAGTGGAGCTGCGGCACTTCCGTTTGCAATGGAGTCAAATCCTGAATCAGGGCCGATGGTTTTAAATAATCTTGAATTGTTACTTCTAAGAGCTCCATAATGAATCTGCATTGTCCAGCCGGCTTTATAGTTCATTCTTCCGAGTTCCTGGAGCACAGCTGTTTTTAGTTTAGCAATCTCTTTGTTTTCCAATGAATCCCCGTTCATTACTTTTTTAAAGAGTCTGTCCGGTTCACCTTTATCAGATTCTTCGTAAACCGGAAGAATCAGTGCATGATCAGATATCCGGCAGCCAACAGAATTAAAAAAATCATGTCTGTTTTTCAGTGCATCCAGATAAGAATCGTAATCTGTAATATTTATCCCGGAGACACTGGATAGTTTTTCAAGATATTTATTTAACTCTGCTATGTTCTCAAATTCCAGAGCTTTGTCCGGTCTAAAAGTTGGAAGAACTTTTGTATCCAAATCTCCATCTTTTTTAATCTGTGTATGATGCTCCAGTAAATCGATAGGATCATCTGTAGTACAGACTACTTTTACATTTGATCTTGCCAGAAGTGACTTTACACTAAACTTGTCCTGCTGGAGAGCGTTCATTGTTTTACTAAATATATAACGTGATGTTTTTGGAGAAAGAAGATCTGTAATACCGAAGTATCTCTGCAGCTCCATGTGCGTCCAGTGATAAAGTGGATTGCCAATTGTGTATGGTACTGTTGCAGCCCAGGAATCAAATTTTTCAACATCTGTTGCATTTCCGGTGATTGTAGATTCATCCATGCCGTTTGTTCTCATTGCCCGCCATTTATAATGGTCACCTTTAAGCCATATCTGTGAGAGGTTTTCATATTTTCTGTCTTCTGCTATTTCTGATGGCTGAAGATGGCAGTGATAATCAAATATTGGCATCTCTTTGGCGTATTCATGATAAAGTGTTTGAGCTGTTTCTGTTTGTAAAAGAAAATC
>DAOVSY010000370.1 GCA_030633365.1 Spirochaetaceae bacterium
CCAGCATTCCTTTCCTAACCTCTTCAGAAATATCTTTTAATTCCAACTGTCCCCTGACAATTTGTTCTGATCCCAATGTTATTTCTTCTGAAGCGCCTTTTACATTTATTGTAACATCCTGGAGCATAGTCATAGCAGTCAGTATCTGTTCACCTCCTGCTGTCAATTCCTGTGTACTGGAAGCAATTTCATCAAAAGCCTGTTTTGTCTCATTTATCTCTTTATTAATTGTGCCAAAAGCGATTGAAGACTGTTTGGTTTTAATTTCTGTTTCAGAAACTCCCTCTGAAATTTCCTTAATTATCCTTGTTATATTTGCTGAACTTTGGGCAGATGTATCTGCAAGCTTTCTTATTTCATCAGCAACAACTGCAAAACCCTTTCCTGCATCTCCTGCATGAGCGGCTTCTATTGCAGCATTCATAGATAACAGGTTTGTTTGGGAGGCTATCTGCTGGATAGTACTTGCCATCTCTGATATCCCATCAATTTTATCTACTACACCTACTCTAAAACCATCTGCCATTGAAGATAGAGTATCTGCACCAGTTTCTGCTACAACTACAAGCTTTCCTACAGCTTCTCCTTTTTTGACAGTAATTTTTTCCATACTGTCCAAAGAACTCATCATCTGGGTTATCGAAGCGGTAGATTCTTCCACCATAGACGCCTGATTAGAAATCTGATTATTTATGCTGCCTATGTTTGCAGTTATCTGTTCTATAACAGTTACATTGTCTGTAACATTTTTACTCATCTTTTCTGATTCTTTTAATAAGTCAGAGGTACTGTTTTTTATGTCTCCTATTGTTGAAGAGGTATCATTTGCAGAACTTGCTAAAGATTCTTTTATTTTCGCAGTTGCATTAGTCGATGACTTTATATGGGAAATTAATTTGTTTAGTAATTTAAAACTGCTTCTAAATTGTCCTGCAGAAGCGCCAAACTCATCCTTTCTTTTTTTAAAAATTGTATCAGTAATATCATTATTTTCTAATTTTGATGAATATAGATCAATAAGTTTTATACCATTGTTTAATGTATTATACATGAATATGCCCATGAAAACTACAATACTTATGATAATTATCCCAATTATAATAATCATCCTGCTAATATCGGTTTGGCTTTGAGAAAGTTCACTTAATCTTGTATTAAATATACCTGTCCTAAAGCCCACTTGTTTTTCTACCATATCTGTTAATTCAATTGCTATAGGGTCAAATTTATCCATCCAAACGTTTCCAGCTTCTCTGCTGACATTTATATAATTATTAGCCATTTCTATACCAACTTTATAATAATTATTCATTTTATTTTGAATGTCCTCTAATTGCGTTACTAATTCTTTTCTTCCAGTTTTTGTTTTTTGTTTTATTTCTTTTTCTAAAAGCCGGTTGGCATTATCATAGTGCTCTTTGGCTATTTCGAATCCGTCTAAATATCCAGTAGCAGAAGCATCTGTCAACCATTGTTGAATTTGAATTATGTCAAATTTAATATTTTTCATATCAGACATTGAAACAGAAATTGAATTTCTAATAGAGTCAATACTACCATGGGATATATTGATCTCAACCAAAGTAAAAACAGATAGAAATATTACTAATATCAAAACTATCAAATATGTCAGGTTTATTTTTGTTTTACATTTCACTTTAACTTTCTCCTATTATATTTTATTTAATATACCATTTTTAATTAAAAACTGAGATTCCGTAAAGTACAACTATGAAGTGATGCTTTAAGTAACATAAAAAACTTTTTTGTAATTTCATTATAAGCTCCAGGCTAAAATGTTATTAAACAATTATTAGTTTAAATTACAAAAGCCAGAAGCACAATATTTTTTTATTTTTTACCATTTATTTTCAATTTAATTAAATTAAAACATCTATTACTACCAATACATCTATATTACCATATTGATAATATTAGATTTCCAGGTATATATTAATTTAAAATTCTTTAAATCTCTATCCTGCATTCATACTTCCTTCACACTTACAAACGATATTAAGATTAGAAATTATTTACGACTTAGAGAGGAGAAACAAATGAAGAAAATTGCAATAACATTATTACTAATAAGCCTGACCGGAATGGCACTATTCGCAGAAGGAGCTCAGGAAGAAACAGCATGGGAACCTGGCATGGGAAGAGGCTATATTTCAGATGACCAGGCTAACTGGGGACAGAGGCCCATGAATAACAATTACCCTAATCAGAATTTTCAGGGGAGAGCTTCAATGCCAATGAAAGGCGGAATGGTTCAAAATCAGGGATCATGGGGACAAGCAGGAATGGGATATACTAATCAGAACATAAATGTAGAAAATATTACTCTTACAGGTAAAATTGATCTGACTGATGTAAATTTACCAAAACTAACAGTTGGTGAAAACACATATGAACTTATGGTTCCTTACAGACTGGACTATGACATAGACATTAAAGATGGAGATGAAATTACAATCAGCGGATTTGAAGTTCCTGCTTATAGAAGAACAGCAGATTCAGAGTTAATTAACCTAATGGTTACAGCTGCCACCTTTGATGGAACTGAATATGATTTAGATATGATGAATAATGGGGCTATGGGATTTGGACAGAGAGCTCCTATGATGAATAATTATGGGCCTGCCAATGGGCGACAAGGAAAGACCGGAAGATTTAATAACAGCAGATTTTCAAATAACTCCGGTAACTGGGGACCACAGCCAAACAGTATGATGAACATGCCTTACAGACGAAGATAATCTAATACTAAAAGTATATAAGCTGTCTGGTTAATCCAGACAGCTTTTTTATTCTGGACTTAGTCCCATTTTCACCATATGATACTGAAAGAGTTATCTATGGAATTAAACGAACTAAACTATTACTACAACAAACTGAAATTCGGTGAGGATAATTTTCATAATTTAATGAAATACCGGGTTAAAAAAATCCTTCTTATTTCAACCTTCTATGATGCCTATATTTTTGAATATGATGCAAAACTATCCAATCAGATTGTAGGAGAATATCACTCTCTAAATCTTACCACAGTCCCAAGACTGGTTAGTGTCCCTACAGGAAGTGAGGCATTGAAAAAATTAAAAGAAGATTCCTTCGATCTGGTTATTTCGACCATTCGAATTGGGGAAATAAGCCCTTTTGATTTAAGTGCAAAAATCCATGAAACTCATCCAAATTTACCTATTTTATTACTTCTAACAGTAAAAACAGATATTAATCTTGTAGACAGCAACTTGGACAAAATGAACAATATTGAGGAAGTATTTCTTTGGAATGGGAACCCAAGACTATTTTTGGCTATGATCAAATATGTGGAAGATAAACGGAATGCTCCCTACGACACAAGCAAGGGTTATGTTAATGTAATTCTTCTGGTAGAAGATTCTATTACTTTTTCATCAATATACCTTCCCCTGCTTTATGCAGAAATTATGGAACAAACCCAGCGACTTATTTCTGAAGAACAAAATGACAATAATAAG
>DAOVSY010000201.1 GCA_030633365.1 Spirochaetaceae bacterium
CTTTTTTACCCATCTGGCTGTTGGTAAGAAATGTAATCATTCCACCTTCATCATAAACTGCAGCCTCAAAAGCACACCTGGTTCTTGTTGATGCTTTCTCAAATAGAAGAACAATATTCTTTCTATCAAGAAGATTACCTCTTATACCTGCTCTCTTTTTCCTTTTTAAATCCATAGATAGATTAAGAAGAAAATTAAACTCTTCGACACTGAAGTCTTTAAGTGTAAGCAGACTTCTTCCCTTTAAATTTATAGGCATTTTTTATCTCCTTTGCTGTATCATCTAAATTAAAGAAAACAGCAGTTTGGTTTTTCTAATTATAAGTTCCAATATTAAGTATTCTATAATGCATCTCTATTCAGGGGCATACTCATACATCTTGGCCCACCCCTGCCCCGGACAAGTTCTGATCCTCCAATCTCAACAACCTCTATTCCATTACTTCTAAGTGTATCATTTGATACAGTATTCCGGTCATATGTTACAACAACACCTGGAGCTATAGCCAGGGTATTTGTAGAATCATTCCACTGCTCTCTGGCCGCAGTAATAATATCTCCCCCGCCGCTGGGAATAAGTTTTACAGAAGGTAATTTCAAAGAAACTTTTAAGGCTGATAATAAACTATCAACAGGTTTGATATTTAAACCTGATTTTTCTCCAGCTCTTATACTAAAAACCTTAACACTATTCTCAATTCCAGGGAAAATTGTAAACTTATCGTAATCTACCATTGTAAGAACTGTATCCAGATGCATATATGCCCTTGTAAATGGAATCTGGATAACAAGGACTTCTTTAACAGTACTGTTCCCCTTAAAAAGAGATTCTGCAACTTCTTCAATGGCACTTGTACTTGTTCGAACACTGCACCCTATAGCAATAGTCTCGGGGCTTAAAACAAGAACATCTCCTCCCTCAATACTATTCGGATTTGTGTGTGAATTCCATGGAGTTTTAGAATTATCAGCAAATCGGGGATGAAACTTATTAATGTGATGAAGAATTAAGGATTCCCTTCTTCGTGCTTCTGTTTTCATAGAACTTAGTAACATCCTGTCACCAATAACAGCTCCCGGGTCTCTTGTAAAATAAAGATTTATAAGGGGACTTATATAAAAAGGAAATGCTTCATTTATATAATCAGACAGCCTGCTTCTTCCGGATCTACCTGGTAAATCTGATATAGCCAGGCCAGAAATAATAATTTCCGAAAGTTCCTTATTTGTTTTTGAACTAAGGTGATCTACAATTTCACCAACTAGAGTGGGGTTTTGAATATGAGAAAAGGAAATTACATCATCAACAACTTCAGATTTTACATTTTTATCTTTTAGAATATCTGCAAGTAAATCGGAATAATAAAGAACCTCACAATTATGATTTCGAAGAACAGAGGCAAAATCATCATGTTCAAAACTAATTTGTTTTAACCATGGGATATCATCAAAAAGCATCTCTTCCAAATAGGCAGGTGTTAACCTTTCCAGTTCTTTTCCTGGACGATGAAGAAGTACAGATCTTAGTTTTCCAATTTCAGAACTAATTGAAAGTGAATTTGTACCAGACATTTTTCTACTCCTTAGGTTGCATAGGCGAGCAGCAAACTTGTTTGCGACCAGCCTTAGGTTGTATTAAATACATATTTATAATTTTGTGCAAATTAAAAATATATATACCCTTATAAGATTTTCATTTAATTGCAAAGCCATGTTACTACTATAATAGTAACATAGCTTAAGTTATAAAAAGGGTCAAGGCAGAACGTTCAAATAGGAATATTATGAAGTAATAAATAATTGTGATAATTTATAATCCCAGAAACTGAATAGCCATTCCACTGGAAAAAATGGTAAAACCGGCAATAACATGGGAAAATCGTTCCAGAGGTTTAAATGAAATTCGTTTCATACCCCATAAAGAGGCCATTACAACAGCAGTCATTGTTCCAATAGTAGCTATTCCAAAAACTGCAATGACCAATATAACACCCAAAACACTATTTTTTGCTGCAGGATACATGAGAATTGGTATTAGTGGTTCACAGGGACCAAATACAAAAATCAAAAATAATACCCATGGGGTCATAGTTTTACCTTTTATTTTGTGAACATGAGCATGATCTACAGTATGGCTATGTGTATGAGTATGGGATTCTCCACTTTCATGAATATGTTCATGAACATGTTGTTTTTTTATAAAAATTCGATGAAGCCCCCAAACTGCATATAACAAACCAAAGCCAATTAACATCCATGCAGCAAGATTACCTCTTACACCTTCGATAAAAGTAAGCCTGGATATTACAACTCCCAGAGCAAGTCCAACAAATCCAATTATCACAGAACTTGCGACATGTCCAACACCACATGCAACTGTAATAAGAAAAGTTTTAGATTGAGACCATTTTTTTGCCCTGGACATAACAATAAAGGGTAGATAATGATCCGGTCCGGTAATTGTATGGAAAATTCCAATAGAAGCGGCAGAGACTATTAATACACTTAAATCATTCATAAAACATAGTATCACACATTTATTGTGATGTCTTGTTTTTTATTTAGAAAATTTTGCATATATTATATCTTGCAAGATGCTTACCAAAAAGATAAAATATATCAAATAAATTATTAGATTCGAAGAGGAGATTGATTTTATGGAAACAGTTGATGCAATTATAGAAGCAATGAAAAAAGTGTCTGAACCCATGAGTGCAGGACAAATAGCTGACGCAACAGGAATAGATAGAAAAGAAATAGATAAAGGTATGAAAACTCTTAAAAAAGATGAACAAATTGTGTCCCCTAAAAGGTGTTATTGGGAACCAAAATGAGATCAAGTTGATAGTAATTATAGATCAGAAATAAATTTGAGAAATTCTGATCTATTTTATACTTTGGAAGCAGGGAATTTGTTTCTTGTTTTATTTGCTATATTAACTAAAGTAAGCATAACCGGAACTTCAACTAAAACACCCACTACTGTTACCAGGGTTGCCCCGGAGTTAAGTCCAAACACAGAGATTGCTACAGCTACAGCCAACTCAAAAAAATTACTGGCTCCTATCATTCCTGCTGGTGCAGCTATATCATGACTGGACTTCCAAAAATATCCCCAACCATAGGCAAAAAAGAAAATTAAAAAGGTTTGAATAATTAAAGGAACAGCAATCAGAAAAATATGAAGAGGATTGGATAATATAATAGTTCCCTGAAAAGAAAATATTATTATTAAAGTCAAAAGGAGCCCTGCAATAGTTATATTGCTAAATTTACCTATAAAAACACTGTTAAAATAATCCTCTCCACGTTTTGAAATAACATATTTTCTTGTTATAAACCCTGAAATAAGAGGAAATACAACAAAAAGAACAACTGAAAGAATTAGCGTATTATACGGAACTTTAATATCACTTAAACCCAGGAGCAAAGCAACAATAGGGGTAAAAGCTATAAGAATTACCAGATCATTTATTGCAACCTGTAATACTGTATATGCCGGATTCCCCTTTGTAAGATGACTCCATACAAAGACCATTGCTGTACATGGGGCAGCCCCGAGTAAAACTGCACCTGCAAGGTATTCTTTTGCCAAAGATTCCGGAATAAAAGATTTAAATATAACAAAAAAGAAAAATGAAGCTATAGCATACATGGTAAAAGGTTTAATCAGCCAGTTTGTTACAAGAGTAATAACCAATCCCTTTGTTGCTTTTTCATGATGTCTTATAGTGGAAAAATCAACCTTAAGCATCATAGGATAAATCATAAGCCAAATTAGAATTGCAATGGGAATTGATACATTTGCATACTCAAATCGACTTAATAAATTGGGTATTCCCGGAGCAAATTTACCAATAAGAACTCCGGTAACAATACACAATGCAACCCAGATACTTAGATATTTTTCAAAAAAGGCCATATCTGTTTTTTCATTTGACATACTACTATTCTCCTTACATTACCAAATCAATAGTATATCTGTAACATTTATTGAAGTCTACTTACTAAACTCAATTAAATCTAATATTAAAAAAACACTTGTTATTAATATTTTGTGCTCTGATTCCGAATTACCCTGGTACATACACTTTCAGCCTCTTCTGCCAGCTTCCTTTCATCTATTCCCTGCAAAACACCATCACGATAAACAACTTTTCCATTAATCATGGTAAGCCAGACAGGGCCTGTAGCACCCATTCGTGCAATCAGATTAGCAGGATCATGCAACGCTCCGGAGAATTCCAATTTTTCGGTATCTATCATAAAAAGATCTGCACCTTTGCCGACTTCCAGTGTACCAATATCAGTTCTTCCCATCATCTCAGCGCCGCCAACAGTTGCCAGTTTTAACATATCGTAAGATGATGGAGATCCGCCTCTATTTTTACTGTGAAAAGACTGCATTAAATATGCCATACGTAATGAATCAAGTAAATTTGAAGAGTCGTTTGTTGCTGAACCATCACATCCAAGACTTAATCTCATACCGGCTCTTTTCATTGCAGGAATATCTAAAATGGGAAACCCTCCAAGTGTTGCAGGAGCAGGACAATGAGATAGCCCTGTTTTTGTTTTTGCCATTACCTTGTACTCATCAGGAGTTAACTCCCAACCATGGGCATACCAGACATCCGATCCAATAAAACCAATATCCTCACACCACTCCAAAGTTCTTTTTCCCCAGCGTTCAAACATTGGATCATTTTCACCCTCTCCAAGATGAGTATGAAGATAAACTCCCTTTTCTCTGGCAAGGCTGATAGATTCAACAAAAGTCTCCTTATAACAGTTTATAGGCTGACATGGAGCTACAATAATCTGCCGCATACTAAATGGATCAGAATCGTGGTATTTATCTATTAATCGCTCACAATCCTTAAGAAATTCATCTGTAGTCTCAACCATCTCATCAGGAACAGTACTTCCCTCACTTTTTGGTAGGGTATTGGCTCCTCTACCAGCATGGTATCGGATCCCCAATAGCTCAGCTGCATCCATTTGTCTGTCTACAAGTTCTTTTCCGGCATGCCTGGGATAGCAGTACTGATGATCGAAAGCTGTTGTTGAACCATGTTTTATTAAATCTGCCATTGCAGAGAGGGAAGAATAATAGATTGCATCTGAATCCATATATTTAAATATTTCATAAATTTCATTAATCCAGTCAATTACCGACATATTTGGGTAATCTACTGTTACAAGATTTCGAACAAAGGTTTGAAAGAAATGATGGTGGGTATTTACCAGACCCGGATAAATAAATTTTCCACTGGCATTAATAATTTCATCTGCAGCTTCTTTAATATTCTTACCGATTTGTATAATTTTGGGACCTTGTATTAAAATATCACTGTCGTAAAAGACAGTATCATTTGCATCACAAGTAACAATTGCACTGGCGTTTTTTATCAGGGTTGTTTTGTTCATACTATTGGTTTTTATAGTTTCCAATTAGACACTTCCTTATATTCAGGTATAGACAGAACTTCGCCCGGACGGGTAAGTGCAAGAGAACTTGCTTTTACTGCTATTTCAAGACCATCTTCAATAGATTTTCCCTTGATTATACTACTTATAAAGTAAGCGGAAAATGTATCAGCAGCACCTGATGTATCGACAATCTCTTTCTTAAAACCTGTTTGACTGAAGGAACTCTCTTTGCATAAAAACTGAGCACCTTTTTCTCCCAGATCCAAAACAATTTTGATATC
>DAOVSY010000635.1 GCA_030633365.1 Spirochaetaceae bacterium
GAATGTCCTGGATTTTACTTCTTTATTTGTTAATCTTAAATATCCAAATAAAGATATAAGAGCAACAATTGTATATGAGAGCAGGATATAGGTATTTCTGTCTACATTTACAGATGCAAGTTTTCCTGCAGTCATGGAAAATGAAGTACAAAGGGCTGCAAAAACTGCAAAAAAGATACCTTTCAGGGTATGGGAACCTGAAATTTTAAATTGCTCGGATGAAATAAGAAGAAGTACCAGAATAGAAGTGCCAATACCTGCCCATTGATTTAGCTTTGGAGATTCATCAAAAAAAAGTATTCCAATAATAATTACAAATAGGACATTAGACTTATTTACAGGAAATACTACAGATGCAGGTGCAAGGGTTAGTGCCTTGAATTTTGCAAGTGCTCCAATAGCAAAAAGTGTTCCATTTGCGATTGCGTATGGTAATGCAGGAATAAATTCTGAAAACCCTGTTCCCTGGATTAATATTACAACAGCAGCTGAAATTACAACAGATGAAGCTGAAATAAGAATTACAGCCTGATTTAGATATTTTTTCTCTGCAGCCACTTTATATAAAAAATTAAGCATTCCATAAAAAAGAGTTGCAAAAAGAGAGTATGTTAACCAAAGGGGCATAAATTATTCCTGTAAGTTTATATTAGTTCGTCAATTGAATAACATTTCCATTGATATTTATCCAGTTCAATTTTCCCTTTTGAATCAGATTTAACACCTTCCATTTCAAGAAGCATTTTCTGTTCCTGGAAACCATTGTATTCCTTAATTGCAATTTTTCCCTGACTGTTTATAACTCTATGCCAGGGGATATTCTCAGTTCTGTGAAGTATTTGAACAACCTGTCTGGCTGCTCTGGGGCTTCCTGCCAGGGCTGCTATTGTGCCGTAACTGGTAACTTTACCAAAGGGAATATTTCGTAGGATAAGTTCAACTTTTTCTGTGAAAGATTTAGGTATATGATTATTACTCATTGTATCGATTGTACTAAATTATTCAGGCTTTAGCGATGTATAAAAGATCAACCCAACTCTATTAATATGTTCAATTAGATTTTCATCTTTTATATGGCTAAAAATGGATATATCAAACATGTATGGAAGGTAAAGCTCATCAAGTTCTTCTGAAATGGGATATACGCTGTTACTAAGAGTTAGATCTTGTCCCTTCAAGGTTATATCTATATCTGATCCATTGTGGTAATTACCTTTTGCACGGGAGCCATATAAAATAACCTTTTCTATTTGGCTGTATTTGGAAAAAACCCCATATATTTTAGATATTATATCCTCTTCAAGTCCATACATATCTATAAATCTCTCTTTTCTTTCTGTTTTTCCAAACTGGTTAATAATTCCTTAAATGCATCATAATATTTATTAATAATATCATTGTAAATTTCATCTGCAGTTTCTTCATTATAAGTGTGACTGGTTAGCTGTCGGCTTCTGACAGTTTCTATTAGTGTTTTGTTAGATACCAGCTTACGGTTAAATGCCATTCTGTAAGCATCCCTGCTTCCC
>DAOVSY010000041.1 GCA_030633365.1 Spirochaetaceae bacterium
AGTTAAAAATCTTGTCTCAATTTTTAAGATGAGGATTGAACTTAGACAGATAGGTGTTAGAGATGAGTCCAGAGTTTTAGGAGGTCTTGCAGTTTGCGGCAGAAACTACTGTTGTAACGGAGTTACGGATAAACTAAAACCTGTTTCTATAAAAATGGCAAAGGAACAGAGTCTTTCTTTAAATTCAATGAAAATCTCAGGGCCATGTGGTCGTTTACTATGTTGTTTGTCTTATGAATATGATTTTTATCTGGAAGAAAAACATAAATATCCGAATGAAGGAAGCAGAGTATTCTCTGGTGAGGAACAGTTTAAGGTTCTTGATACCAATGTTATAACTAAAAAAATTACAGTAGTTTCAACTGATGGTAGATTTTTTACTATTCCACTGGAGTTTCTAAAAAAAGGGGACTCCGGTAAATGGTCTATTTTAGAAACTTATTTTGATACACAGTAAAAAGCTTACATCTTTGATATCTTGACAGTCAGCAGTAATTTTGATAATTTGCTGAATTGTTACTACATTGAAAATTATTCCAGGAGGATACATTGATAAAGACAGATCAGGCTGCAAAAAGATTAAGGCAGAGCGAAAAAAGAAGACTTAGGAACCGAATGACAAAAAGCACAATTCTAACTGCAAAAAAAAGATTTTTAGAAGCAGTTAAGGAAAATGATAAAGAGAAAGCTGGTTCTGAGCTTACTTCTATTGTTAAATTACTTGATACTTCAGCTGGCAAAGGACTTTTTCATAAAAAAACAGTGGCCAGAAAAAAATCAAGACTTCACAAACAATTAAATTCTATGAGTGCCTAGATAAAAAGAACTGAGGAAGAGATGGGATCAAATAACAAGCTTACAAAAGCAGAAATTATTGATGATATTTATGAAGAGCTGGATATTGACCGCTCTGATATTCATAAAGTAATTGACAAGTTGTTTGATCATTTAAAAGATGCCCTCGGTTCTGATCAGATTATAGAGTTAAGGGGCTTTGGTACTTTTGAAATACGTACCCGAAAGGGGCGTGAAAAAGCCCGTAATCCCAGAACTGGTGAAATAATACCTGTAGATACTCACGGAGTTGCAGTGTTCAGACCAGGTAAACAGTTAAAAGAAATAGCCTGGGATATTAGAGGCTGATAAATGTTTTCTTCAAAATCAGAAATTGGTATCAGAGAAAGTAATATTGGCCTGGTTCTAAAGAAGGCAACAGTAGAGTTGTTGTTGCTTGTTATATCTTCTGTGCTGTTTTCATTAGCTTTTCCAAGTGTTGTGTCTACCTGGGGTCTTGCCCCGGTAGCTTTTATTTCAATTATTCCAGTATTTATAGTAATCCATACAAGTAACTGGAAAACGATAATACCCTATGGTGCCTTTTATGGATTTATAACCTATGGTATATTTAATTACTGGTTGTCAACTTTTCATCCTCTGGCAATTATAATTGTTCCAACGATATATGCTACCTATTTTGTTTTTCTATTTCCTGTTTTAAAGCTTGCAGATAAACTTTTTCCAAAATATGGATATTTGGTTCAGGCTTTATGCTGGATAGGATATGAATATCTGCGTACCAAAGGGTTCTTAGGGTATTCCTACGGAATTATTGGCTACAGTATGTCGACTGTATTACCTTTTATACAAATTTCATCGGTTACAGGTGTTTGGGGTGTATCTTTTCTTGTTATATTGCCTTCTGCCTATCTTGGAAATGCACTTAAAAATGGACTAACCGGATTTTTTGATTTTTTTCGAAGTCATAAAATTGATAGCTATGTTTATGGTGGTTTAATTTTAATCAATTTATTGTTTGGATTTTTAGTTATGACCGATTATTCAGAATCTCCTCAATGGAAGGTTGCATTAATTCAACATAATTCAGATACCTGGAAGGGTGGTGTAGAAACATATAAAAAGAATTTTAGAATCATGCGGGATCTAAGTATTCAAGCTGTTAAAGAAAATCCAGATATTGTTATCTGGTCCGAGACTGCATTTGTTCCAGGAGTAGATTGGCATACTAGGTACCGAACTGATAAAGAAAGCTATGCTCTGGTAAATGAATTGAAAAATTTCCTTGCAACACAGGATATACCGTATCTTTTTGGTAACGATGATGGCCAAAAGGAGAACCCAAATTTGCCTCCTGTTTTATCTGATGGATCTATTAACAGGGTTGATTATAATGCAGTCCTGCTCTACGAAGATGGAGACCTTAAGGATACCTACAGAAAAGTTCATCTGGTACCTTTTACAGAAAATTTTCCTTATAAAGAGTCTCTTCCTGGAATCTATCAAATATTAGTTGATAACGATTACCATTTTTGGGAGAGGGGAACTGAATACACTGTTTTTGATGCTGCAGGTGTAAAATTTTCAACACCAATTTGTTTTGAAGATGCTTTTGGATATTTATCCAGAAATTTCGTAAACAGCGGTGCAGAAGTTATTGTAAATTTAACAAACGACGCCTGGTCCGGAGCTTTGTCATCACAGATGCAGCATTTGGGAATAGCTGTCTTTAGAGCTATCGAGAACAGAAGAAGTTTGGTTAGAAGTGCTAATTCCGGTATGACCGGGATAATTGATCCGGATGGTAGAATTATTTCTCTTCTTGAACCCTTTACTGAAGATTATTTGGTTGGAGATGTTCCTGTTTATACAGAACGATCTACAATTTATACTGCTTTCGGTGACTGGTTTGCTTACTTATCAATTTTTCTTGCTTTTGTTTTAATATTATTAGGTATACTAAAATCAATTTACAGACATCAAAAGTCAAATACCTAAAAGCCTTAAGCCTAAACCCCTAATTTGAATTGACAAGAGCCTTCAAGTATAGGATTATATACTGATGGAAGAGAAAGCAAAAATTCTTATTGTTGATGATGAACCCCGTAATCTTGATTTCTTTGATGTAATGTTAGGGAAACTTGGTTTTGAAGTTGAGCGTGCAGAAAATGGAATTATAGCATTGGAGATGGTTGTAAAATTCAAGCCGGATTTAATCCTTCTTGATAATGTTATGCCTAAGCTTTCAGGATGGCAGGTTACACGGCTTCTAAAGCAGGATCCGGCATATTCTGAATATAAAGATGTTTCTATTATTATGTTTTCTGCCATGGATGATGTTCGGGATAAAATTGAAGGATTTGAACTTGGAGTAGATGATTACATAACCAAGCCATTTAATTTTTCTGAAGTAATAGCCCGGATAAGATCAGTATTAAAAAATAGAGAGATTCACCATCTGAATATGGCTAAAGAAACTAGATTTGATAAGATTGAATCTATTAGCGAATCAGTTTTATCTTTTTTAAACCAGCTTAGAGAACCTCTGGAACAGATTTTATCAAAATCAAATCCTGATGTTGCCATGGATGATTCAACTGCTGAGTTCTGCAGTTTTGTATCTACAGAAGCAGAAAAAGCGGTGTTGTCTTTGGATGAGTTTAAAGAGGAAATATCCAGATTAACTGAAAATGAAATTGAATCCAATGAAAATGGAAACTTTTTAAAGGAATTGGATCAGAGAATTCATAAGCATTTTGTGAAATCAGATGATATGGATGGAGAATAGTTATGATTAGTGAAGATAAAAAGAAAATACTGGATATATTTGCACAGGGAAGAAAAAAGTACAAACTTTCAGATTTTAAAGGTGCTCGGAAATTGTTTGGCGAAGCTTTAAAAGTTGATTCTGAAGATGGACCTTCCCAGGTGTATTTTGCCAGGTGTAAGCACTATATTGATAATCCTCCGGCAGAAGACTGGGATGGTGTCTTTGTAATGACAACCAAATAAGGACACATTAGATAGTGCTTCCAGGAATTAAACATAAAAAACATCGGGAAACAGAATATATGTCAAAGAAAATTAATAGAAATAACTCTCAAAAAATGGCGACTACTCTTGGAAAGGAGACAGTTTTTGCCGGAATCATGCGATTTTCAGATTCTCTTCAAATAAATGGAACTCTTGAAGGTGAAATTGTATCGACAGGGACTTTATACATAGAGGACACTGCAATTATAAAAGCAAATATACAGGTAGGTTCCATTGTCGTTGCAGGTGTAGTTCATGGAAATATAATTGCTACAGATAAATTGGAAATATTAACTTCCGGAAAGGTTTTTGGGAATATACGTACTGCAAGACTGCGAATAGCAGATGGTGTGGTTTTTAAAGGTAAATGTGAGATGATACGGGATCCTAAAACGGTAGATATTTTTTCTGCAAAAGTTGATAAGTTGAAAAAGACGGTTGGTGGTGTCTAAAGAAATAACAGCCTCAATAATAGCTGTAGGTTCAGAACTAAGTTCAGGAAAAATCCAGGATACTCACGGGAAGTATACAAGTTCCAAATTAACGGATATGGGATTCAGTGTAGACAGTATTGTACTTATTCCTGATAATGAGAATATAAAAAATTTCATTGAAACCAGAAAAAATACAATTGATCTTATTATAATTACTGGTGGATTAGGCCCTACTTCTGATGATATAACCAGAGAAATAATTGCAAGTACAGTTGGGGTTGAGCTCATTCTGGACAATGATGTATGGACTGATTTTCTCCAGAAATTCCCTGACCAGAATAATGAATCACGAAAAAAACAGGCATATATACCTGAAGGTTTTACCATTATTCAAAACTTGTGCGGAACTGCACCAGGTTTCTATGGCTATCTTGGCAGTACTCTCCTTTATTGTTTACCTGGACCACCAGTCGAAATGCGGAGTATGTTTGAAACTTCTACCATACCTGGAATAATTAAAAGGTTTAACCTTAAGAAACCGGAAACTATGGTTGCCTCCTGCTTTCTGATATGTGAATCAAGCCTTGAAGGTGCCTGTATTACTTATGACAGTAAGGAAATTACCTGGGGTACAAGAGTTCAGGCATATAAGATAAGCCTCTACCTTCAGGGTGGAACCCATGAGGGGAGACAGAATTTCTTAACCTATTTACAGAATTATTTTGGAAGCGAGCTTATTGTTTCTGGTGATAAAACTGCTGCCGGAATACTCTTTAGTTCATTGGTATCAAGTTCCGGTATTTTAAGTATTGCTGAATCTATTACAGGGGGACTGATTGGAAGCCTTCTTACAGACATACCTGGAAGTTCTAAAGTATTTTGGGGCTCGATTGTAAGCTATTCAAATAGTTCAAAGTATAAAGTCTTAGGTGTTAATGAGGAAAATCTTCTTGTAAATGGAGCTGTTTCCAAAGAAGTTGTAGAAGAAATGGCTAGTGGTGTTATGGTACTTTCAAATTCCAGTTTATCTATCTCAGTTTCAGGATATGCAGGGGGATCTGAAAATAGTAATGAAGATACTGGTAGAGTCTGGATTGCTGTAAAAAAAGAAACTTCCATTGCTATGGCTTTAAGCTTCAAATTTAAAGGTTCCAGAGATTTGATAAGAAGAAAAACTGTAATTGCAGCATTGTTATTGGCAGAAACTGCTTTGAGCAGGCCGGAAAGGCTTGACAGTTGCGGCAAGTGGCAATATAGTTAGAGAAGTTCTTAAAAATGACCTCAAGATCAAATGTAAAAATCCTTTAATAAAATGAATAATTTAAGTTTTTAACCCTGGTCTTATAAGTCAGATAAATAATGATTCGTATATAGAAATAAAATATAACAAACTTATAAAAGATGAAATTAAAAGCGGGGAAGCAATGGCGGAAATTGAAGCTGAAGCCTCAGATGTTGAAGTAGTAACACGTCCAAAGAGAAAAAAAATTAGAGTAGAGCTTATTAGAGAAACCATTTCAAGTGAAGAGAAAGATTCTGATTCACCGGAAGTGAGTGATGCATCTGCAACAACAGAACCTCGAAAAGTGGTTCCAAAAAGAAAACCAAGACCCAGATCAGGTCAGCGAAGCAGACCTAAGCCAATTGATAATTCGAATAAAGAGAAATTAAGTATTAATGATCTTTCCAAAACGACTGTTCCTCTTTTAAGGGAACTGGGTGAAAAGCTGGGAATAAGTCTTGATACCTTAATGACTATGAAAAAGCAGGAAGTAATATTTGCTATTTTAAAGGCTCATACCCAGGAAGGAGGTATTATTTATGCCTATGGATCTTTGGAAATACTTCCTGATGGATATGGATTCCTTAGATCCCCTCAAAATAGTTACCTGCCAGGTTCTGATGATATTTATATGTCTCCATCCCAAATTCGTTTATTTATTCTGCGAACAGGAGATACTGTTTATGGTCAGATACGTCCTCCTAAAGAGGGAGAACGTTTCTTTGCTATGCTGAGAGTTGAAAAAGTTAATGATGATGAACCTCTGGTTGCTCAGTCAAGGGTTTCTTTTGAAAGCCTGACTCCACTTTATCCGGAAGATCGACTTGATCTTGAAACTCCTGATGGAAATGCATCAACCCGGCTTATCAATCTTTTTTGCCCTATTGGAAAAGGTCAGAGAGGTCTTATAGTCAGTCCTCCAAGAACTGGTAAGACAATACTTCTTCAAAAAATAGCTAATGCAATTACAACTAATCATCCTGAAGTTTTTCTTATTGTTTTACTAATTGATGAAAGACCGGAAGAAGTTACAGACATGAGACGAAGTGTAAATGGAGAAGTTATTGCTTCTACTTTTGATGAACAGGCGACTCGTCATGTTCAGGTAGCTGAAATGGTTATTGAGAAAGCAAAGAGACTAGTTGAGCATAAACGGGATGTAGTTATTCTTCTCGATTCTATTACCAGATTAGCCAGAGCCTATAATCAAACTGTTCCTACATCGGGGAAAATACTTTCCGGTGGTGTTGATTCCAATGCACTTCATAAACCAAAAAGATTTTTTGGAGCTGCCCGTAATATAGAGCATGGCGGCAGTCTTACAATAGTTGCTACAGCCCTTATTGAAACAGGTTCCAGAATGGATGAGGTCATCTTTGAAGAATTTAAGGGAACCGGTAATATGGAAATAAATCTTGATCGAAAAATGGCAGATAGAAGACTTTAACATGCCATCAATATCACGAAATCCGACAAAAGTAAACAATAACTTCTTTTAAGTGAAGATGAACTGAATAAAATGTGGGTCCTTAGGAAAGTAATTAATCCTATGGATGATATGGAAATTATTGAACTACTTATTGACAGAATGCGTAAAAGTAAGAATAATGAGGCGTTCCTGGCATCCATGAATACTTAGTGATATCAGGAAAATGATTTTGTGTTTTATGATATCAAGTTTGGGTTCCTGATATAAGCCTTCACTAAGTAGGATTATTATCAGGGTAAGACTGAATAAGGCGTTCCTGGCATCAATGCACATAAATTGATTAATTATAGATAGGAATTAGTGGAGGAAAGAATGAAGGCTGGAATACATCCTAAATATGAGATGACATCTATTAAATGTGCCTGTGGTAACGAGATTCAGACAAAATCAACAGCAAAAAATATTGAAGTTGAAATATGCTCAGCATGTCACCCCTTTTATACAGGGAAACAGAAACTTGTAGATACAGCAGGACGAATTGAGAGATTTAATAAGAAATACGGTGTTAAATCTGCAGAATAAAAATTTCGAAATGGTTTAATCATGTAGGGACGGGTTTAAAACCCGTCCCTACATTTTTTTATTTAAAAACATTTCTTTCTTTTTTTATATAAATTCCATATAACATATAAAATCCTATAACCAAAATCATCATAACAGGAAACCAGTCTCCCAAAATGGTATACACAGTTAAAAATTCTTTTTTATAGACTGGTATAGTTGCTGTAACAGTATCAGCTGAAAATAATGGAAGTGTGTAATCCATTTGTCCCCATGGATTAATTACAGTACTTACACCAGCATTAGTTGATCTAATTAAAGTACGCCTGGTTTCGATTGTTCTTAACCTGGCAGCTGCAAGGTGCTGAGTTTCTCCTGATACAGTTTTTGACCATGAATCATTAGACAGGTTTATTAGAAGATCAGCTCCATTTTTAATAAGATTTCTAGCTATATAAGGGAATGAATCTTCAAAACATATTGGAGCTCCAAAACTTATATATTCTCCATCATTCAGGAGAAGTTTGAAAATAATATTTGGATCTCCAATAGCCCAGCCCTGATTATGAATTCCTATTATATTTTTAAAGAAGGAGCTTACTATTCGATAGTTCCAGAATGGAATATTTTCTGCAAATGGTACTGGGTGTGATTTTCCATAGTATTCCAGTATTTCTCCGGCCGGAGAGAGTAATAGTACAGCATTAAGAACTGACATGGTTTCTCTGTCCAGCATATATGGGCTACCAACAAGGATTGGGATGTCTATGTCTCTTAGAAATAGATTAAATGGATCTCCCTGTGGTTCTCTATTGTATTTGGAGCCGTTTTCTGTATAAGGATAACGAAATGCATTTTCGCTCCAAATTACAAGATCTGGTTTAATTTGGCTTCTTTCGAGTTCTGTTCTGGTTAAATCCTGACCTTTTTTTATACTTTCAATCTCTTTTCCTGATATCCATGAATCAGCATCCTGCTGTACTATTAGTACAGTAATATTTCTTTCAGCTGGAATCTCTGTATTATTTATATAAATCCCATACCCAATACTTCCCAGCATCAATATTGCTGTTAATATCCAATGTCGGATTAATCTTTTATCCCGTTTTACCATTGTTTCCAGTATCATGGTATTGACCAGTACAATTAAAAATGATACTCCCCATTGCCCGGTAATATCGGCAATTTGCACAAATGGGGCAATTCCTGCACTGTGAGCCATTAAACCCCATGGGAACCCTAAATAACCTATGGATTTTAGATATTCATATACAATCCATATTCCTGCAATAAGGAAAGGGCGGAATAAGCTAAATTTAGCTCCAAGGGTAATAATTGGTGTAAGTATAATAAAATAGAGAATATGGGCAGCTGTTACTCCGGATAAAGTCCAAATAGAAAAATCTTCAAAAAAAAGAAGCCAGAAATATATAAAAATTGATGATAACATTCCAAATAATGCACCTGAGAGGATAGATTCTTTTAAACTTGCAGATGAATATAAAGAATAGAAAAGAGGTACAAGCGCAATAAAACCAATGGATATACTGCCATAATGGAGAAATTCATTGGGCATTGACATGGCGTAGAGAACAGAAGAAAAAATAATAAGTGCAATTCTGTTTTTAATCATGTTAGTATAGTATAATATTTAATATTTAAAGAACACCAGGAATGAAAAAAAGAGGCTTTTTGCGACGGTTAATTATTGAATAGTTTAGAGAAGAAGACCTTAATAAGTAGAAAATGTGATACATCGCAATAAGCTTTAAAAGAATTTGTTGATTTTCAGTTGTTTTTCTAATATTATGGTTATCGGTGGTAATAATGTGAAAGACACTTCCATAGAAGATATGAAAAAAATTCACCTGTCTGAGTATGGTGTAGAACCTGAAGTAATTTCTGAGGCTCCAGGTGTAATAAATTTACTTGGAGAGCATACAGATTTTAGTGATGGTTATGTTCTACAGGTGGCTATTAATAATACTGTTAAAGTTTCTATCTCTAAAAGAGATGATAATTCACTCCGTTTTTTTGCTTCTGATTTAGGTGAAAGGAAAAAAACTACAATTGCAAATTTAAAATATAAAAGAGAAGACAGATGGGCTAATTTTATAAAGGGTGTTTTATACGAATTTATTCAACTTGGGTATAGTTTTAAAGGTCTGGATATAACTATTTTGGGAGATATTCCCCAGGGTGTAGGTCTTGGCTCTTCTGCAGCTATTGGTATAGCTTCAGCTCTTGCTCTTAGAAATTTATATAGTTTTGAAATTACTGATATACAGCTTGTTCAGGCTGCATATCTTTCAGAAAGTGCATTTATTGGCAATTCTGAAAGACTTACAGATCAGTTTTGTTCATATTACGCAGAAGAGAACAGCTCTGTTTTTCTGGATGTAAGAACTCTGGAATATGCAAATATTCCATTTGATCTAAGTGAATATAAGCTTGTTATTACAAATAGTAATGTACCTGTTGTTGACAGTGAAGATGAGTTGAAAGAACGACAGGCCGAATGTCAAAAATGTGTTGGGATTATAAATTTAAAAAGTTCAGGTTCAAGTCTTAGAGATTTCGATCAGGCAGATCTTGACATGAGTATGGGTAAGTTGTCAGAAGCATCAAGGCGGCTTTGTTTACATGTAGTCGATGAAAATCAGCGTGTGATGGATGGTAAAAAATATTTGGAACAGAGAGATTATCTTTCCTTTGGAAGGCTTATGAACCGGTCTCATGAGAGTCTCCGGGATAATTTTGAGGTCTCCTGCCCTGAACTTGACTGGCTTGTAAAAAGAGCAGCCGAAATTGACGGTTGTGCTGGTTCCCGTATGGCTGGACCAGGGTTTTGTGGATGTACTGTATCATTGATGAGAGAAGATGCATTTGCTAAATATGATGTAAGATTAGAGGAATATGATCGTATATTTGGATTTGAAGCAGAGTATTTTATCTGTGAACCTGCAGGCAGTGCAAAGATATTGTACTCTAATGTTGTACAGACTGATAATGTATAGGAAGAGCAATGCCCGACTATCTTAAAATTGGATTACGATTTCTAAATTTAAAAAACTACCGTAGTGCATTAGAGGAATTTTTACTGATTGATGATGATCCTTCAGAAAATCTGGATCTGTCGTATTATCTGGGAATCTGTTATACAAACCTGGAAAAATATGATAAAGCCCTTCTTTACCTGGAACAGGTTGTTACAAATCATTCGGATATTCTTATGGTTTATCAGTGCAGACTTATACTAAGTTATATATATTCAATTACCGGAAGATATAAATTAGCAGAATTTGAACTTAGGGAACTAATAGAAGCCGGATTTGAATCTGCACAAATATACAGTAATCTTAGTTTCATAAGTTATTCACAAAAGATGGTTGATAAAAGTTTGGAATATTTGGAAAAAGCTGCTGAGCTTGAGCCTGATAATCCGAATATTCATAATTCCCTTGGTTATATTCTGGCAAATGAGGGGCTGGATTTAGAGGAATCAATTAATTCCTGCAAAAAGGCTGTAAAACTAAAAAGTGAATATCCTGCTTATCTTGATTCCCTCGGCTGGGCTTATTTTAAAGCGGGAAAAAATAATGAAGCACTAATTTATCTTCGTAAAGCATTTTCTCTTGCAGGAGGTAATAAAATTATTGCCTCTCATCTAAGATCTGTTGTAGGTGAATCTCAGTAGTTTATTATTATTAAACGGGGTATAATATAACTTGTGAAAAAAATTACTAATATACTTGTATTAATATTTCTCCTTTTTATCATAGGTTCAGAACTATTTGCCCAAATTGATCTGGATGAAGTTGATGCTAATCATGAATTTCAATGGGGAATAATTTCTTATCACCGTGGTGAATATAATGAGTCTATACTTTCTCTGGAGAAGGCTCTGTCTTTAAAGCCTGATTGGGTAAAAACAAAATTATGGCTTGGAAACGCATACTATCGTGCAGGTTTTACAGATGCAGCTATAGCATACTGGACTGATATACTGGAAAAAGGTGGAGGCAGTGTTGATCTTAGAGTTAAGGTTAATAATATAAATTACCTTCGAACCATGGGTCCTGATTTGAAAGAAACTCCAAGATATGTTTTATTTCATGAAATATTTGGTGTTACAGATAATTATTCAATTTTTAAACGTCCCAGTTCCGGTTTCCCTGCTTTGGATGGAGGATTTTTTCTTTCATCTTTTGCAACAAATGAGGTCCAGAAATTTTCTGCAAATGGTGTAGTAAAGCAAACTTTCCGAGGGGGACTTTCTGCTATAAACCACCCTTTTTATATTTTAGAAACAAAAGATTATTTATTTATATCCGAATATTCCAGTGACCGGATAATAAGAACTTCAAAAGAGGGAAATAACATTTTTCGCTTTGGGAATTCAGGAAGTGGATTGGGCGATCTTTTAGGACCTCAGTTTATTGCTGATGATAGAGAAGGTCATATATATATTACTGAAAGTGGTAATGGCAGAGTTTCAAAATTTGATTATGAAGGTAATTTTATTTTCTCTTTCGGCAGGCGTAATGAATATTTTGAAGGATTTAAACAACCAACAGGTATTATTTTTCTGAATAATAAGCTGCTGGTAGCAGATGGAAGAAAAAAGGAACTGGCTCTTTTTGATAATCAGGGTAATTTTATAAAATCCTACAAATCAGAATTACTTAATGCACCGGAAGGAATTTCTACATATTCAGAAAATGAATACTTAATTGCTGATGGAAACAGAATTATTATATTTAATATTAAGGAAGAAGACTTTAGGATTTTTGCACAATTAGATCCGGCCTCCAGGTTGATGAAGGCTTTCAAGGATACCAATGGGAATATAATATCTATTGATTTTAATGGAAATAAAGTAACTCTTTTAACAGATTATACACGGATGTATACAGGACTTAATATTAGTATAGATAGAATACTGTCTGATGATTTTCCTAGTGTTCTGGTTGAACTTAGTGTAAGTACAGTTGATGGCATCCAATATGTTGGTCTTGAAGAAAATAATTTTTTACTGGCAGAAGACAGCTATACAAATACCAGTATGTCTTTAATCTCGACTGGTAATAAAACTGATTTTATTGATGTCAGTTATCTTATAGAGGGTTCAGAGGCAATAAAACATTTTGGATCAGCTAAAGTAGATGCTATGAAAGACCTTCTTGATTCTATGGATGGCCGGGGATTATTAAGTATTATTACTGCAGAAAAGATACCTGTACTTGATATTGAGCAGGGCCTGGACATTGAAAAAATAAAAGATTCCCTTAGTGCAAATACAAATTACAGCAGGGACTGGAGTTTTGATCTTGGAATGCGGCTGGCATCATCTCAGGTACTGGGTGGAGGATCCAGAAAGGCTGTTGTTTTTCTTTCTTCAGGCAGTTTAAATCAAAATGCATTTTCCCACTATACACTCACAGAAACTTTGGACTATATGATCAATAATGGTATTGTTTTTTACACTGTCTATGTTAATGAAGATGACACTTCTCCTGAACTTGAGTTTTTAAGTAAAGAAACTGGAGGTTTATCACTTCCTCTATATGGACCCTCGGGCATTATTGAAATCTTACCTCACCTACGAAGCAAACCATCAGGGTCGTATACTCTTGAATTTAAAACAGAAAAAGATTCTGACTTTGGAAGGCGGGCACTGCCTGTAGAAATTCAGGTTTCCCATTTTGACAGAAGTGGTAAGGATCGCTCTGTATATTATGGACCTGGTGAATAAGAGGCTTTTGGCTGTCTCCCATTA
>DAOVSY010000371.1 GCA_030633365.1 Spirochaetaceae bacterium
ACTTTATTAAGTTCTGTGTCTGAATATCCAAGTACCTTCGATATTGCTTTTGAATCTGGATTCGATTCTTCGCAGCATGAATCTGAAGAACATCCACACCCGGAGCTCTCTGCTACTGCCACTTTCCCATACTGCTCTCTGACAGCATTTCTAATTTCATCATTACTTGTTTTATTCATCATTTTCTCCCTTATTTATGTTATTATGCACCCATATGCATATAAATGCTAAAAAAATATACTTACCCTAACAGCAACCAGGACAACAAACTGTCATGCAGGAACGAACTTTGCCGGCTATCCCCTCTACTTTATCCAGAAATTCAGAGGCATCAATACTGTAGTACATATGCCTGCTTACTTTTTCTCCTGTAAGAATACCTGCCTCCTGCATCAAATTAAGATGTCTGGAAATTACCGATCGATCCTGGGGCATACTGTCTGCAATGGCAGCAATATCTGAGCGTCCATTTATAAGCAGAAATTTTAGAATTTGTACACGTCCTGGTTCACTTAAAGATTTAAAAAACCTGGAATCTAAAAGGTCTACTAGTTCTTCAGCTATCTGCCCCCTGGAAATATTGTCCGTTTCAATCATACGTGTATAATAATGCACACATATGCACATGTCAAGTAAAAAAACACTGATTTTTATTTTTTCCGGCTGCCTTCATAAACAGAAATATATTCTTTAACTGATATTTTTCCCATCAACTGCTTAATCAGTTCAAATGGTATTTGATCAGGTTTTTTAAATCTTATACAACTCTTTCCCATATCCAGTTTTAATTTACTATATTTAGGGTATTCATCTATAAACCAGTCCAAAACTTCACGGTTTTCATAAATCCCCATATGATACAGTGCAATAAAATTCTTCTGGGATGCAATGCTAATAAAAGGTAAAGGTAATTCCGGTGAACAGTGATATCCATCGGGATAAATAGAGTGGGGTACTACATATCCTATCATTCCATAGCTCATTTCCTCTTTAAAGCCTTCAGGTAAATTGGCCAGGATTGTATCTCTTAATTTATTAAAAGATTCCTGCCTGTCTTCAGGGACTTCCTTTAGATATTCGTCCACTGTTTTTGCTTTAGACTGCATTTTTTATATCTCCTTTAATGGTACTTTCTGAATTCTTCAATATTACTTGCAGATCAACTTCCAGTTTTGAAATTAAGTCAGGGATAGAAGCTGTTATTCCAGCAGCCTCCATCGTTGTTACAAACTCAGAGTGTGACCTTTTTTTTCTGTAATCTGGTTCTCTGACAGGGTGTTTAAGATAAGATGCTATATACTCTGGAGATTCTCCATAGTTTAATACCGCATGATAAAAAAGCATTCCCGGTTTTCTATAGATAGATGAACCCAGTATTTTTTTATTACCAACAGCAAGGTCTGATATACCTTTGTAACATACATCCGCTAAACCGGATTTTTTCAATACTGGAATTATTATATTATTTATTTTAACAAAAAAATCTTTCGATCCAGGGAGTTTTGTACTTTTCAAAACCAGAGAAATAATCAGCATCCGGGGAGTAAGAACAACAGTTTCTCCTCCTGTTGGACGTTTCAAAACAGGGATTCCATCTATAAGAGCTTTTTCCAACAATACATATTTTTCGGGGCTATTACTCTGCCCTGCTACAATTACAGGATACTCAGGTTGCCAGATCATCAGTTTTGAATTTTCACTATCAAGAAGTATACTGTCTGGAAGTGTATAATTTATCTTTCTGCTGCCCATGTAAACCTCAATAGTAATAGTTTAGAATATTCACAATAAGAAAACAATAAGTTACTTATGAACAGGTTCTCCTGCTGCAATAAACCCTGCTTCCATAAATACTTCAGATACTGTGGGATGAGCATGAACAGTCTTTGCAACATCATAAACAGTAGCTTCAATCTGCAGAGCAGCTGATGCTTCAGATATAAGGTCTGTTGCATTGGAAGCTACAATTTGAACACCAAGAACTTCTCCGTATTTCTTCTCGAAGAGGATTCGTAAAAAACCCTCTGTTTCGCCTTCAGCCAAAGCTTTCCCGTTGGAAGAGAGAGAAAATTCACTTATTTCAAATTCAATATTATCAGATTTTAGAGTATCTTCAGTTTTACCTATCTGAGCTATTTCCGGATAAGTATAAATATTTATAGGATGCTTATCTAAATCAATTAAATTATCTATACCCTGTATTTGCTTAACGACAGCAAGCCCCTGGGCAGATGCTGAATGGGCAAAGAAATTCTTTCCATTTACATCACCTACAGCATAGATTCCGGAAATAGAGGTTTGAAGTTTATCATCAGTGTAAATAAAACCATTGTTTAGCTTAAAATCAATAGCAGATGGTGGCAATATTGCCTGGCGCAGGGAAGCATTTATTATCAAATCAAAATTTTCAGGTTTATTATCAATAAGTATATTTCCATTCTTTATTTCATAGTCTTTTATAATTTCAATATTGTCCGTTTTAAATTTATCAAATATAAATTTTTCTACCCTCTTATCCAGGCCAGGAATTAGTTTGTCAGTTCCTGTAAAAAGCCGGACATCCCTATCCATCATTTTAAACAGTTGACTTAGTTCAACAGCCACAGCTCCGGAACCAATTATTGCAAGTTTTTGAGGTATTTCAGTTTCTAAAAGCATCTCTTCAATCTGTAAAACTTTATCCAGATCAGGCGTTAGTACTGCTGGTTTGGATCCAGTTGCAATAATAATATTTTCTGTTTTAATAGTACGATTATTAACAGTGATAATATTTGCAGAGATAATTTCAGCTGATCCTACAATTATTTCCACTCCATTTTTTTTAAGAAGATACTCAACACCTTTTGTAAGCTTTTTAACTATTGGCTTAGTTCTTTTAACAGCATTTTTCCAGTTAAATGAAATGTCTCCTATACCATCTATTCCAAACTTATCAGCAGTTTTTATTTTTTTGAATAATTTTACACTTTCCAGTAAACTTTTTGTTGGAATGCAGCCCCAGTTAAGGCACATACCTCCAATATATTCCTTTTCTATAATTGCTGTTTTCATACCAGTCTGACCAGCTCTTATAGCTGCCACATAACCACCAGGACCTGCACCTATTATAATTAAATCGTATTTATTATTATTCATTTTTACTCCTTTAACTAGAAGAGCATACTTACTGGATTCTCAAGATAGCCCTTTATCTCATTGATAAAACGGGTTGTTTCACCTCCATCTACAATTCTATGATCTACAGAGAGGGAAAGAGGCATAATATTTCCAATAACTATTTCGTTGTTTTTAACTATTGGTTTTTGATGTATACGTCCAATACCCAAAATTCCCGCCTGGGGGTAATTAATTATAGGAACAGCAAAGAGACCTCCAATGGATCCGAAATTAGTAATGGTAAAAGTTCCATCTTTCATATCATCCAGAGATAGTTTTCGTTCCCGGGCTTTATTACTGAAAATCTGAATCTTATTTGCAATATCCT
>DAOVSY010000261.1 GCA_030633365.1 Spirochaetaceae bacterium
TATAGATGCTCTGATGGATGACGAAAATGTACTTGGCCTTGGAGAACTTATGGATTATCCCTCTGTAATATCTGCAAACACAGATATTTTGGATAAAATTCTTACAGCAAGCAGCCGGGGCAAGCTTATTGACGGCCATGGCCCTATGTTAGAAGGTAAAGCCCTTAATGCCTATGCTTCTGCTGGGGTTAGAACTGATCATGAGAGCTCCACTGTGGATGAAATGAGAGAAAGATTAAGAGCGGGCATGTATATTTTAATGAGAGAGGGAAGTGCTGCTCATGACCTTAAGGCACTTCTTCCCGGGGTTACACAGGGTAATTCAAAAAGGTGTATGTTTTGTACAGATGACCGGCAGCCTGAAGATATTTTAAAAAGTGGTCATATTGATAATCATCTGCGTATTGCTGTGGAAATGGGAATTGATCCTATAACTGCTGTTCAGATGGCAACAATAAATGCAGCAGAGTGTTTCAGGCTCAATAGTATAGGTGCTGTTGCAACAGGTTATGAGGCAAATTTTGTTATTGTTGATAATTTAAAAAATTTTACTGTTAAGGATGTTTATTATAAGGGTGCCCTGGTTGCCAGAGATGGTGAAGCAATATTTAAAGCTGAAAAAGAAGATATTAAGACAGTTTCCGGCAAACTGAATGTAAAACCCTTTGGTATGGAAAAATTAAATCTTAAACTGAAAAGCGATATTGCCAGAGTTATAAGATTAAAAGCTCATAGTTTGCTGACTGAAAAGGTTCAGAGAAAAATTTTCAGAGATCAGGATGGATATTTTGATCAACATTCAGAACTTGATATTCTTAAACTGGCTGTAATAGAACGTCATAATGCTACTGGAAATATAGGGTTGGGACTTGTAGAAAATTTTAAACTACAAAATGGCGCTATAGCAACAACAATTGCCCATGACTCCCATAATATTATTGTAATTGGTGATAATGATTTAGATATGTATGCCAGTGTTAATGAGCTTATTAAGATAGGAGGAGGAATAACAATGTGCAGCAGGGGTAAAATACTGGGTACCCTTCCATTACCAATTGCAGGGCTAATGTCTGATAAGCCTTTACCTGAAATAAATAAAAAACTTAAAGAAATGAATAAGATTGCCTATGATGTACTAAAAGTAAACAGGGATCTTGATCCTTTTATGACTCTTGCTTTTCTGGCTCTGCCTGTAATCCCGGATCTTAAATTAACGGATGTCGGACTTTTTGATGTCACAAAGTTTGAGTTTACAGATATTTCTGTTTAAATAATAATTTCAATCCTCTCAGCTCTGTCTGTAGTTTTCCCAATTACAGATGCAGTATGTCCTGTTTTGTCAAGTTTTTTTAAGATCTCACCACTGAACTCATCCGGAACAGCAACGAGCAACCCCCCTGAAGTCTGTGGATCAAAAAGTGTGTAAAGAATATCTTTTGAAATTTTCTCAGGATTATCTATGTAGCTCATTCTATATCTTTTATTTCTGCCGGTTCCTGCAGGAATAAATTTCTCTGTTATATATTTCATTGTTTCAGGAAACAGATTTATTGCCGTGAAGTTTATTTTAATGCCTGATTCTGTACCGGACATCATCTCGCAGGCATGTCCGAGTAAACCAAACCCTGTAACATCTGTACATGCGGATACGGGGTATTCCAGAATAATTTCAGAGGCAGTTTTATTTAACTTAGTCATAGACTTTGCTGCTTCTTCAATTGAAGAAGCTGAAGCTTTTCCTGCTCTCATTGCAGTATTTATTGTTCCTGTTCCCAGAGGTTTTGTAAGAATTAGTGTTTCATTTGGTTTTAGAGTATTGTTCCGGAGAACTTTATCAGGATGAATAATTCCAGTTATTGCATAACCAAATTTCAATTCAGGATCATCCAGGCTGTGGCCTCCTACCAGAGCTGCTCCTGCTTCAATAAGCTTGTTAAGTCCGCCATCCATAATTTTACGAAGATGCTCCATGTCCAGAGTGTCTTTTGGGTAACCTACAACACTTAATGCTGTAATAGGTTTACCTCCCATGGCATAGACATCGGACAGTGCATTAGCAGCTGCAATTTGCCCAAATGTAAAGGGATCATTTACTATGGGTGGGAAACAATCAATGGTTTGAATTAGTGCTATATCATCAGAAACTTTATAAATACCTGCATCTTCACTGGTTGTAAAATCGGCAATTAAATTTGGATAATTGGGCTGTTTTAAGCCGCAAAGAGCTTTATCCAGTGTTCCTGGGCCCAGTTTTGCTCCGCATCCAGCAAATTTTGTATATTTTGTAAGTTCTATCTGTTCAATATTTTTCATATTCTCTTCTCTTTATTTTTCATTATTCATTATTAGTTTTTCTTTACTACCTTTTCTCTCTTTTAGGTAGTGTAAGAGCAAGAACAGCTTCAAGTGTTCCTCCCCCAACGGCCCTGGCTTTATCAGAAATTGTAAAGCAGTTTTCCACACTTCCTCTTGTGTCTACATCACCAATTTTAAAGCCTTTTTCCGGTACTACCATTCCATCATGAATTATTCCTCTAAGAACACCATCAAGCTGGGATGTAACTTTGTTGTCTCCAATCATGGCAAGAACATCCCCTGTTTTGACTATGTCACCAATCTTTTTCTTTACATCAACTCTTCCCGGGGCAGTGGATCTTACAACTCTTTTAGCTGCTTCCCCGCCAATAACTCCAGGTACTCCTGTATTTGCTTCGGGTTTTCCTTTTAATATAACTCTGCCAAGACTGTGGCCTCTGTTTGTTTCTATAACTGCATCGACATCAACCCCTGCTTCAAAGCCGGGACCCAGGCCTATTACAACCGGTGCCATATTCCTGGTTGTTCCCAAATTTATCTTTGCCAGAATACCATCAACAACTGCAATGGGATTAAGAGCAGCAATAAACTTTCCTTTTGGGTCGTCTATTACCGGGATGGCTCTTTCTGCAAGAATCTCATAAATTTCTTTTTCATTATTTGCTTTTATTGCAGTAACTCCATCTATACTTATAGAACCGTCATACATTGCCTGGGAAAAAGAAACTTTACTTCTTATAACTGTTGGTTCTTCAATTTCAAGTACAACAATTCTGTACCCGGCATTGTAGAGTCTGGCAATTGAACCTGAGGCAATATCTCCACCACCACGTACAATTATAAGATTATCATATCTCTGTTTAATAGACCGGCCTGTAGATTTTGCCTGTATCATACGTATTTCAGAGAGGATACTGAATGCAATCTCTTCAGGCGTTTCTGCATTAAGATCGAGACCTATTGGTGCATATATTGAAGCAAGTTTTTCTTCATCAAAATTATCATCTACCATATGGTTCATAATAAGGGCAATCTTTCGTCTGCTGCTTAGAATACCTATATATGCTGCATCTGAATTAATAACAGATCTTAATGCAGCTTCATCTACACTACCAGTACAAATTACAATAAACGTATTTTTATCTATTGTGGCCATAGCTGCAGCTTTTGTAATATTTTTATGATAGAACAACTGACGGGCCATGGGAAAACGTTCTTCGGATATAAATTCTTTTCTATTTTCAACAACTGTTATACTGTAATCCAGAGTTTCTGCCAGACGGGCAATTTGCAATGCTACATGTCCGCCGCCAATTATAAGAAGTTCCGGTCTTGGAATAATTACCTCTATAAAAACTTCAAGATCACCACCGCAGGTCATTGCAATACTTGCCTTACTGGTTCCACTGTCTAAAGTGTATCCCACCATTTTAGACTGACCGGTCTTAATACATTCTACTGATTCTCTAATAATATAGGATTCTGCAAGGCCCCCGCCTATTGTACCAATTATAGTATCGTTATTTATAACTATCATTTTTGCATTACTTCGGGGGGTAGATCCCTTGGATGAGACAATTGTTGCTACAGCAAAGGGTTTGTTTTTTTCTCTAAGTTCTGCTGCTGCCTGAAAAAGTTCCATTGATTAGCTCCTTTGGTTGCATAGCCGAGCAGGGACGAAGTCCCGACCAGGCTTATAACTGCCATAACGGGGTCGTTTCCAGTCATTGATGTAATAAGAATCCTTTCGATATTTAAGGATTCTGATATCTTGTCGGCAATTTCTTTTGCCTTTGACATACGATTTAATGTTTCACTTTTATTAAATATAACAATTTTTTTGCTTTTAGGGGAAGTACCTTTAAAGATTCCTTCTGAAGATTCCAGTAGTTTATTTACCATATGTATTTCTAAAATATCACCAATAGAAGACCCTGTAATTTTTGTAAATAATTCAGGACGGTGAACATTTTGATCACTAATAATTGTACCAATACAGTCTATACCAATTACTCCTGCTACTATGTCTGTATCAAGAGGAATGACAGGTTCATATTCTGCAGGAGCTTTAATTGGTTTTCCTCTGGCTCCGTCTGCTTCTACAAGTATTATATCAAAATTTCGGGAGATTTGAATTTGTTTTATCTCTTCTGGTGTAAATCCTTTTATTTTTTTCCCTTCTGATATTATCTCAGAGCCAGCTACTGTAATTTTTCCTTTTTTAGATGAAATATTTTTTAAAAATGAATCGACACTTCCAGTAAAAAAAATATTGTATGGTCTGTTTTTTACTTCAGGATGGAATATCATTGTTGTAGTTGTTACAAGCACTCTTTTCTGACTTTCTGCCAGTTCAAGTGCAAGTCGGTACATTGTAGTCGATTTTCCACCACCTCCCACAAAAGCAATTATTTGTGGTTTTGAGTCTGGTATATTAAATGCATTGATAAGATTCAGTTTGATCTCCTTAATAGGATTTTAACATACAATTATAGTAAACAGCGATCCCTTCGATACTATTGTTTTGTACTCTGTGCTGGTGTGGAATATTTCTCAGAAATTTACAATCACTCAGGGAACGAAGTTCCTCACA
>DAOVSY010000339.1 GCA_030633365.1 Spirochaetaceae bacterium
AGAAACTCCGCCTAGTACAAGCAGAGTAATAACCTCCAGCTCAAAACCGGTAGCAATATTTGGCCGTGTAGAACCTATTCTTGAAGTAAGAAGTACCGCAGCTATACCGGCAAATAAACCGTTTAGAACAAAGTTCATAAGTCTGACTTTATTAACAGAAATACCTGAAAATTTAGCTGTAGAAGAACTGTTTCCAATGGCATAAAGTTTTCTTCCGTAAGTAGTTTTATGGAGTATAAAACCCATTATTACTGCAAGTATAAGAAAAAGCACCAGTTCAAAAGGAACCATACTGTCTCCAATATAACCCTGACCAAAATATCCAAAGTTTTCAGGATAAAAGGTATAGGCCTGATCTTCCAAAATTGCCTGTGATATTCCCCGGAAGAGAGTCATGGAGGCAAGAGTAACTGCTATTGCAGGCATATCCAGTCCGGTAACAAGAAGACCGTTAAATAAACCTGCTGCTACGCCAACACTCAAACCAATTACTACGAGCATTCCGGCTTCTACACCATGAGAAGATGCATAACCCATGGCAAAAGAACTTAATGCCATAATTCCGGCTACAGAAATATCAATATCACCACTAAGGATAATAAAGATCATTGGCAGTGCCAGTATAGCCTTTTCAGAAAAAGTAAATGTTGTATTTAAAAGGTTAAATGTATTAAGAAAATATGGAGATAAATTTGAAAAAACCAGAACTTCCAGAACCAATAAAACCAGTAAAATAAATTCCCACCTGGTTACTACAGCTACCAATCTGATTTTCCAGCCGCTCTCATCAATCAATCGTGACTTATCTACAAGAGACTTACTGGATGCGTTATTTTTAACATCAATAGACATTACTGGAGTCTCCTGTTAAGTAATTTTTTTTCGTTCCTTTTATCTGAAAGTGAGTTGATTATCATTGCACCAAGTATAACCACTCCCTGCAGTCCAAGCTGATAGAATGGAGACAAGCGAACAACAGGTAATGCATTAGTAAGAATACCAAGAAACAAAGCTCCCAAAATTACACCAACAACAGCTCCGGAACCTCCAGCGATACTTACTCCACCAAGAACACAGGCAGCGACTGTATACAGTTCAAAACCAAGAGCAGTTTCATTAACTGCTGCAGCATATCTGGCTGTCCACATTACTCCGGCAAGTCCGCTTAACAAGCCAACAAGAGAGTAAACAATACTATTTATTTTCTTTTCTTTAACACCCACAAAAAGAGCAGCAACTTTATTTCCGCCTATTGCATATATTTCTCTTCCTGTTCTTACATATTTCATAAAATAGTACATTACAAGAGAGACTATTACACCAGCCCAGATTAGATTAGATAATCCCATAAATGAGCCATGAGGGATATTCATATAACTCTCAGTCATCTCATGTGCAGTAACCCATTGTCCCTTACTCATAACAAAGGTAAAACCTCTAAATATACTCATTGTTCCAAGGGTAGTAATTATGGGAGGAACTTTTCCATAAGCAATCAATACTCCATTAATTAATCCAAGTAATGTTCCTATTCCGATACCTGCAAATAAAATTAAAATAACAGGCAAATCAGGAAAATACTGATTCATCATAGATGCAGCCATTCCGGAAAAGCCAATAATAGAAGCTACAGAAAGATCTATACCGCCAGTAAGAATTACCATAAACTGGCCAATTGAAACCATTATTAATATAGAAGTATCATTAATTATCCGTAATATATTTTCAGGAGAAACAAAAGATGGAGCCTGGGTAACTATCAGCATAAGCATAACTGCTATTAGAACTAAAAGAGTAAATTCTCTCTTTTTAACTAATTCTCTCATACATCAACTCCAGTACCTGAGTGCCCGGTAGCAGCACGAATTATCTTTTCAGAATCTGCTTCATCTCTATTAAAAGTAGCAGTTATCATCCCTTCATGCATTACTATTATTTTATCTGCCATTCCAAGAACCTCTGGCAGTTCTGAAGATACCAGAATTACAGCCAGTCCCTTTACTGCCATTTCAGAAACAAAACTATGAACAGCAGCTTTGGTTGCCACATCGATACCCTTGGTAGGTTCATCCATAATAAGTATCAAAGGATTAGTAGCCAGCCATTTTGCAATAACAACCTTTTGCTGATTTCCTCCGGAAAGAGTGTTTGCATTAACACCCCAACCTGCTGCTTTAATCTCCATTAAAGAGCCATATTCCTCGGTAAGATCATCCTCTGAATTTTTATTGAGAATACCAAAAGAAAAAAGAGAATCAATCTGAGGAAGAGATATATTATGCGTAAGGCTCATATCCTGAATAACCCCCTGATCCTGGCGATCCTCAGGAATAAGAGCTATTCCCTGTTTCATAGCAGCTGAAGGAGAATTAATTATAACATTCTTATCTGCAATAAAAATATCTCCGGAACTTTTTCTGTCTATTCCAAAAAGAACTCTCATTACCTCTGTACGACCTGCTCCGACTAAACCAAAAAAACCAAGAATCTCTCCTTTCTTCAGAGAAAAAGAGATGTCTTTAAAAACACCGGTTCTGCTTAGATCCTTAACCTCAAGTATTGTGTCAGTTATCTCTGCCTTCTTTTTTGGAAACATCTTATCCAAAGATCTTCCAACCATCATTTTAACAATATCATCAATACTTGAATCACTTATTCTGCCGCTTTCAATGTATTTCCCATCACGAAATACTGTAAATGCATCACAGATGGAAAAAATCTCATCAAACTTGTGGGATATAAAAAGAATTGCTTTACCATCACTTTTTAACTGGTTAATAATTTTGTAAAGATCTTCAACCTCTTTTAGAGTAAGTGCAGATGTAGGTTCATCCATAATTACAACATTTGCATCTATAGAAAGAGCTTTTGCAATTTCTACCATATGACGCTGGGCAGTGCTAAGATTTTTTATAAGGGAATCAGGATTTATATCCAATTCCATTTTTTCCAGCAGATCACGGGTTCTGCTCTTCATGGATCTCCAGTCTATGTGACCTAATTTTCCGCTATGATGGCCCATAAAAATGTTTTCAGTTACGGAAAGCTCAGGAAACATAGAGGCTTCCTGATGAATAGCAGCAATTCCAGCTTTTTGAGCATCCAGTGCATTGGGAAATTTAACTTCTTTTCCTTTGTAAAGAACTCTTCCATTTGTCGGCTGATAAACTCCGGTTAATATTTTTACCAAAGTTGATTTACCTGCACCATTCTCACCAATCAGGGCATGAACCTCTCCGGGATAGATATTCAAATGAACCTGATCAAGAGCTTTAATGCCGGGAAAGTACTTTGTTATATTTTCCAGTTGTAAAATAGGCTCTGCCAATTACTCTCTCCTGTTAGTATAATAAAACGGACCCGCAATAAGCGGATCCGTTTTGAGAAAAGTTAAATAAGTTTTTAGAACATTGCTGCAAATTTTGCAATATTATCTTTATTAAAGACAAACGGAGTTCCCATTACAGCATTTCCATCTTTGCCAATTTCAATCATGCCCATTCTACCTGCATCAATCTTGTCACCTTCGTTTCCAGCAACTTTACCTGTAATAAGAGCTTCAAGAATCATTGTAGATGTGTAACCCAGATCAATTGGATTCCAAAGAGCCATCTGAATACATGTACCATTTTCAATGTAGTGCTGCATTTCTGAAGGAAGACCAAGACCTGTCAACTGTACCTTTCCCTGCATACCTTCATCTTCTATAGCTTTTGCACTTGCAAGAATACCAATAGTAGTTGGAGAAATAATTCCTGTCAGACCTGGATATTTCTGCATAAGAGCAACTGCTTCTCTATAGCTCTTATCAGAT
>DAOVSY010000158.1 GCA_030633365.1 Spirochaetaceae bacterium
AGAAAAATCCCGGTCAAATAGAACAGATAGCTTTTATTTTTCAATCTAATACCCCTTTTTACAACCCTGAATCAAATGTAATAGAATTACCTCTCTGGTATACCAAAGAGATCCCTTCAAGACCTGGAAGGCCTTCTGAAACATCATATACCAGATCTTCCAGATCTTCGATACGACCTATTATTCTAACATCATACTTTGTTTCTTCCGGAGAGGTGGAAACCCTTTTTATTGATTTAACTTTTCTCTCCATCTTTTTCATAAAATCTCTCATAAGACGTGAATCAAAAGTATTCTGCACTATAAGATCATATTTAATTCCCTGTGTAAGTTCTTTCTGTGTATAGGATCTTGCCTGTTCAACTGCTTTTTTTATTGCATTAAAAGTTGCTGATGCTACAGCATTATTTAGAGCATCATCTTCGGAAACAGTACTCATTGCAGGAGGAACTGTCTGGTAATAGCTGGAGCCTCTTCCTGCTGCAGTAGAAGCATCAAAGTTTTTCAGTGATACACTGGCACTACCATAATATCGATTGTTTTTGGTATTGGAATTTGCATCAACTACTATTTCAATATAAATATCAGCATTTAATTTACCTGCAATCCACTGAATCATGGAAACAGCCTGTCCTGTTTCGTCCTCATAAGCAGCAGCCTGGTCTTTCTTAATACGTTCAATCTGTCCTAAATCCACATACTCCATACCATTCTCAGAAAGATAACGGTTGGCCATACCTACAGCTGTTTTTGCAAGAAAAGAATTAGTAGCAGATTCTTCATCATAATAGACCATAAAGGTTAAATTACCAATAATTTCATCTATCAAAGCAATTTCTTCAGGACTGGCATCATTTTCTGCTGCTGAATTTACAGATACTTCTGCTGGTTTTTCTTCAACAGGTTTCTCTGCTGTTGCAACAGGTTCCGGTGCAAAAGCAGGTCTTTCCATATCCGATAAGAGAACCTCTCCTCCCTGAGGAAGAATTAAATTCCCATAAATTTCATTTGCTCTAAGAACATTGGATAGTGCCTCAAGATTTATTCTTACCCCTATTGAGACAGTAGAGCTTCCATTATCATCACCCCGATCTATAACTTCCATGGTTTCATTATAGACATAAGCATTTGCATTACTTGGAATATAAATTTTACTTTCCAGCTTATTTCTGTTTGCTGCCGAAGAAGCAATACCTAATGCATCGGTCGCTGCTTTTTTTACAGCATTCATTTTTGCTTCATTAAATGCAGCAGATTGAGATCCAGCTGACCCAGTTGCGTAGTATACTGGAGACGCCGAAAGAACAGGTCCTGCATCAACAGCAGACTTAACAGACGGATCCCCGGAAGAGGCTGATCCTCCTGTTGAGGCACAAGATACAAATATAGATACAATAAGTATTGTAGCTAAAAATAGTTTTATTTTATTCATTTTTTCCTCACACAATTAATATTTAAAAGTTACTCCGCCACCATATAGTATACCGGAATACGATGAATAAACTTCTTCCCCTAGTAATGATACCATTACGGAATATCCTATTTCACCAAAAAGTTTAACATCATCAGTAAACATGTAGCTTATGCCAAATCTGGCATGACCACCAATAGAGCTCATTATTTCCATATCATCCTGCCACTCTTCTATAATTGGTATAAGCATTCCCATCGCAACGTCCACAGCAGGAGTAATATGGAGCCTTCCTAAATACCAGTTAAGCTCAGTCCCAAGGTAAAAGTTAACTGGTATAAAAAGGAAATCTAAAATAGGATGTATATCAAGTCCACTACCAAAAGGGATTTCTACCCCCACATAAGGCCGCATTTTATAAAAACCTCTTGCTACAACCTGTCTTATTCCTAAAGTATATAGAGGTTCAGCCAGAGGGTCTGTCTGATCAATATAGTTAAAATAAAAAGCAGACTCAAAACCCATTCTGGGGATCTCTTTAAGCTGATCACCAATTGATGGTTTTTTCTTTGCATAAAAAACCTGGGCAGTAGAAACTTCCTGATTAACCTCTTTCACTACCAGAAGTCCCACTTTTTTATCTACTGCATGACCGGAAGGCAGAATTACAGTATTAGTAAGAATGAACTCATCACCAAGTTTTATTCCCATATTAGCACCAAGTTCAATAAGAATTTCTTTTCCATTAACATCAAGAACACCAGTTTTTAACTGAAACTCAGGTATTTTTCTTACTTCATAAGAAAGCTGTATAGGCATTGCATCCACTGCGCTCTTTACTGCTCCCTTGGCTGTATCTGCTGCACCAGTAGTATCCACCTGAAAATTAGCAAATGCCTTCCCCTCTACAACATTTATAAATGTGAAACTTGTCTGAATTTCTGCAGTATATCCACCCTTATCGTCTGATAAAACTTCATAATAAGACATTACAGGTACAACAATAATAAAAGATCCAACTAATTTATTAAAATCTGCTTCTGTAAAAGTTTGCTCACCCAAACGAACTGCTTCAGGTACTTCAATATTAGATTCTTTAACCTTTTGAATTTCCTCAATAAAACTGGTAATATCCTGAGCTTGTAACCTATATG
Organism: Spirochaetaceae bacterium; assembly: GCA_030633365.1. Next base: position 2,566 of record DAOVSY010000158.1, read on the forward strand.
ACATCCCAAGAATATCAAAACGCTTTAAATTTACAAAAACATTCTGAATTGATTGATCTACAAGTCCCAAAGCACCATCGGGAATACTCCAGTCAGAATAACTTAAACTAAAAATAGCAATCTCTTTTTTTTCTGAAACTTCCTGCCCAAAAGCAAGAGAAACATATACAAGTAAAAGAGAAAAAATAATCAGAATTTTTTTCAACATTTCAGCCCCCATAAAGTAGTTACAATTATTATACACAAAAATGAAATTATCAATAGTTCGATTTTATTATAGATCAGTTTTTTGATTTAACTGATAATTTTCAACAACCCGCTTATCTTCACGACGAACCAAAAGAGAAGCAATTTTCGTTTCTGATTCTTTCGAATTATTTACGATCTTAAAATAAGCGGGTGTATAAATTTCCAATACAACTTCTGCAATTATTTCGCCTTTTGATAAAACAGAAAGAATACCATTATCAATATTTAATTCTATCTCTAAATAATTGCCAAAATCATTAGCCCATGGAATATCATTAATATTAATATGTATATCTTTCGCTCCAGACATTTCAGAAAAACTAATCTGTATTTCTGTAACATCAGAAATTACTTCAAAATCAATATCCAGATACAAATATGAAAAATTTAAATCAGTTTCCAGGAATTGAAAAGATGAATCAAAATCAAGAACAGCACTTCCTAAAGAAACAGGTAAGGATAAATTATTTATATCATCAAAATAAAGTCCATCAAAACCAAAAGCTGCAATGATCTTATCCGGATTATACTTTCTCTCTACTTTTCTTTGAAATATATTGTTATCAACGTTATTTTGACCCTTTTCATCTACATAATAAATACCAAACTCATCAAGAAGTCCCTCAAATCCGTTTTCAACTCCAATAATAGATTTATAATTCCCATTTGGTATAGTTGGTATGTAATCAAAAATTCCTGAAGAAATAAGAATACCATCACCATACCATAAAAAAGCTATAGACCCCTCATCTGGTAAAACTGACAGAGTAACCTCATTATATTTTTCAGGTGAAATTCCGGATATGCTGCTGATATTAGTTCCAGATTGAAACAGTTCAGATATCAAAACACCTGATGAATTAGTTTTTATAGAAAATATAGGATTATTATCATCTTTAATATTAAGAAAATAGGCATCACCCTGGGAATAATCCAGACAATAAGAAAAGGTAACAGAAAAAGGCATTAGAATATTACTGGACATGGGTAAAATATTTCCATCAATGGAATACCCTGTATCCTCTTTTAGATAATAGCCTAATTTATCCCCCTCTCGTTTGATTTGAAGAGAACCAACACTAGTAATAGTATTTATATTAGTACCTAAATCAACAATATTTCCTTTAAAATGAATAAGAGTACTATAAGACTCAGGAGGATACAGATCAGAAGGATCTTGTTCACTAACATCCGTAACAAAAACTTCTAATTCTGATCTTAGTGGCGATGTAAAAGGGAAGGTACCATTTTTTGTATATAATGGTTCTACAGGGAAAAGTTCCATTTTTAGTCCATAAACACCTGCTAATAATGGAGCCTTCCAAATAAAACCATCTGTATATTCTTTAAAATAACCCTCTTCTATAATTTCATTATCGATGGACCATCGTACCCAACTATCCCCGGAACCATCTGCATCAAAAAATATCAGACCAAGCCCACCAGGTTCAAAAACATTTGGAAATGGTGTTAAACCTCTTATAGAAAGAGTCTCCCTGGAATAAAAAAATGAGACCATCTCATCTTTTATTACAATATCATCATTATCAAAAACCCTGAATCTAACAGAGTACTGAGATTCAGAAGGAGAAGAAAGAGATATTGAGGGAAGGGCTTCGTTTAGTGCATCTCCTTCAATTATTTGTGGTTCACCAATGGCTAATCCTTGTTTGTCCAAAAATGTAATCTCAAGTTTTACCGGAATAACCAGGGTTTCATCATATTCAAGGCTAATATCAATCGTCTCGTCTGAATCAGGATCCAGTATTTCACCATTACTAATAGAAGTTTTAATAATTACGGCATTTTCAGAATCTGATAAAGTCATTAATAAACTACTGTCCCCACATGCAACCAGAGACAGTGACAGAGAAAATAATATTAATAATATACGAAAAAATCTTACCATAAACTTCCTTAAAATCTAATTAGCAAAAGGGCTTGAAACTGGTGGATTCCCAGAAGGGATACCACTTCCTCCTAATGGAGAATCTAAAATAGAAGGACCTCCTCCAGCAGCTTTATGAAGATTATTATAAAGCTTAAACAGGTATCTTACTTCAGCAAGTTGTCTTGATATATTGTTCTTCTCCCCACCAAAGCTATTAAAAAATTGTGTAGAGTTAAGATCATCTGTAATTTCACCTACACCCAAACCCTCATTGTGATATGATTCCAATTCCTTCAATCTGTAAAATACCATTTCAAATATCGGCATAATACTTCTCATTTTTACTATTGAAGGACTTACCTCTATCTTGGCTTTAAATAATACACCAGGACTTCCTGAAAAAGACTCATTTCCATATTTTTCAAGAGAAGCTTTAACTCCTAAAAGTTCAGAAAAAGCAACTGAAAATTTTGGCTGAAAAAGTAGATACTGTTTGGCATAACTATTAATAAAAACCTTAGCACCGGATCTAAAGACCTCATCTCTGGTTGAAACCCAGTAATTTCTATAAAGCCCTAAATCTTCTGTACTAACAGAATAAGAACTAATTTGCTTATTTGGAACCTTATCTACAACACTTCCAGGCTTTGAATACCTTTCTCTTCCCTGCTCATCCTTACACGAAACAGCACCTTCATTACAAAGTACAAGGATTCCTCCCTCAGGAGATGTAACTATTTCAAATTCTGTACCCCTTACACCCATTACTGCACTTTCTGTTTGAATATCGAGAGTATCATTAGCTGTCAATTTTTGGACTTTAAATGAAATGGTACCTCCAAGCATCTGAAAAGAGGTTTTATTTCTACCACTTTCCTCCTTCATTTCAAAATAGAAAGTTGTTCCTGGTTTGACAGCCAGAGAGGTTCTGCTTCCTGAAGGTAGTTTTAAATCTATTTCAACTACCCCATCATCACCGGTTTCAATCAGATCAAATTCCTCTAAACCAAAACCTATATCAACAAGTTCCCAATCGATAAGCTCTCCATCTCTGTACAGATCAACATAACCATCAATATAGCTTATAGTTCCTGTCACAGATTTTGGAAACAAAGAGCTCACCAGTAGGAACATCATCATCATAATAATAGAGATTTTTTTCCTTAAAACCGGACTTATCATCTTTCACCTCATAAATATCATTTCTGATTCAAATTATACCACACCATGGGAAAAAGCTCAGGATCAAAAGCATTTATTATTATAATTTCAGGATATTTCTTTTGCCCACAGCTGAATCAGATTAATTATTGTTTCTGAAGCTTTAACCATTGTGTTAACAGAGGCCCACTCAAAACGACTGTGGTAATTATGCCCACCTGTAAAAATATTTGGAGTAGGAATTCCCATTTCACTTAATCTGGATCCATCAGTTCCACCCCTGATTATATCTCTTACAGGAGATACTCCCGCTGCTTTTACTGCTGCTTCAAGTATTTCAATAACCTTCTCGTCTTTGTTTATATATTCAAACATATTGGAATACTGTTTTCTGGTTTTAACCTCTACAATTCCCCCGGGGTATTTTGCTTCTACAGCCTTACCATAGGCATCCAGAGCTTCAATTCTACGGGAAAGTTCGTTTGAATCGAAATCTCTTAAAATTCCCCCAAGTTTTGCTTCATCAAGATTACCCTCAATCTCCCTAGGAGAATAATATCCATACCTTCCATCTGTTGCTTCAGGGCTTTCACTTGCCGGTAATAAGCTAAGAAATGTCCCTGCCATAGATACGGCATTAATAAGTTTTCCTCTGGCTGAACCAGGATGAATGACCCTTCCTTTAAATTTAATTTCAAACCCTGCTGCATTAAAACACTCAGCTTCGATAGAGCCTAATTCACTTCCATCTATTGTGTAACAGCATCTGGCATTCAGCCAGTCCTTATTAAAAAAATCAAGACCTTTGCCAGTTTCTTCATCCGGGGTAAAAATTATTTCAACTTCTCCATGAGGAACCTCCGGATTAAGCTTAAGCCATGACAAAGCAGTCATAATCTCAGCTACCCCTGCTTTATCATCAGCACCAAGAAGTGTAGAGCCATCTGTTACAATAAGAGTATCTCCCTTATGCTTCAGCAGATCAGGATACTCTTTAGGTTTTAGAATATATTCTTCTCCAAGAGGTATATCCTCAAGGTCATAATTCTCTATAAGTCTGGGTTTTACATCTGTTCCACTCATATCAGGAGAAGTATCTACATGAGCCATTAGTCCTATTACAGGGGCTTTCTCACCTTCCTTGAAATTTGACTCTAAAACTGCAATAAGATATCCATGTTCATTTAATGATATTTTATTTATTCCAAGTTC
>DAOVSY010000227.1 GCA_030633365.1 Spirochaetaceae bacterium
TATGAGGATACTAATGGACAAAAATAACTGGAAAAAATATTATTTTATAGCTCTCAGGTCCTCAATATTACAGCATAAATGCAGTAAGTTAAGTATAGAACTTTGTAATATACATATATAATAATATCATTTTTATTTTTGACAGGGTCTCTGTTTTCTCTTAACACTAATCTGAATATCGGAGGGGCAGCTGGTTGGGAAAAAATTGATACATGGAACAATGTTGAAGAAATTGATGGGAAAAAAGGCTACACAAGTATAGGTCTGCAATCTGCAGTATATAACCCGGATGAATTAACAGATCTTCTAATTCACTTTGATAATACTGACATAGCTGATTCTTCAGGGAATTATCTGGTTGAATCAAAGATAGAAAATACCCAAATTAAGAAATCAATAGGAAGTAGTTCAGGAGTTTTTAGAGGTTCTGAAGAATCTATAATCCTTTATCCTGAATCAGGAGCAATATTTTCAGGAGCTGAGGTTCTGGATAATTTTTCTATTGAGTTTTGGCTTAACCCTTCAAGATTTAGCGAAAACCCCATTTTAATTTCATATCAGGGAACTTTAAGGGATAAAAAAGGAAATATTGTGCCTCAGGAATTATACTGTTCCATTGAAAACAGAAAACTTACCTGGAATATGAAAAATATTTTCTTTACAGAAGAAAAAAATACTAATATAGAATTACAGGGTCTATCCCCTATTATCCCGAATGTCTGGCACCATCATCTATTAAGATTTAACGGTTCATCAGGATTAATTGAATATCTTATTGATGGACAGTTGGAAGCAATACAATATGCCAGTAAAACTGGCACAGAAGACGGAACAATTTTCTTTCCCTTAATATCATCTAATAGCAGCAACCATCTAATAATAGGAAATAATTTTGTAGGCTATATGGATGAACTGCGAATAACAAGAGACTTTATACAAAACCCTGTACTTAAAAGATATCAGGAGACATCAGGAAGTGCAGTATCACAAATAATTGATCTTGGCAGATCTTATTCAATACTTAAAAAAATTGCTGTTGAACATGAGATTCCAAAAGATAGTGCTATATTCTTCCATTACAATATATCGAATAATTTGGAAGTTATGTTTGACGAGACAAATTGGGTAGAATTTAATCCCCGGGAAATGTTTATCTCAAATAATAAAGGCAGGTATCTTCGTATAAAAATGGATATTGAGGCAGATGGAGAAGAAATAAGGACACCTTCAGTGTTTGAACTAAATATTACTTACGAAAAAAACCTGCAGCCTCTGGCTCCTTCCTTTTTTCATGGAACAGGAGGAGAAAGTTCAGTTACACTATCATGGCCAAAAATGAGTGAACCCGATATTGAAGGTTATCTTATCTACTATGGAACACAAAAAGGTATTTATTTTGGTTCAGAAGCTGTGGAAGGATCTTCTCCACTAATAGTACAGGGAAAGGAGATTTCAACTATAACTATACATGGCCTTGAAACCGGACAACTTTATCATTTTGCCTTAGCTGCTTATGATAGAGCAGGGATTGAATATCCCGGATCACTTTCTAAGGAAATAACAGTCAGACCAATAAGCCCGGTAAATAACTAATGTCTTTTAAAGATATTTTAAATAATTCTTACCAGGCTTTAGCTATAAGGGATTATGAAACTGCAGAAAAATATGCTCTGGAATTACTAAAATTTGATAATAAAAAATCCGGAACATATCTTCTACTAGGGAATATCTACACAAAATCAGGACAAAATAAAAAAGCTATCCAGTATTTTCACAAATCGTTAGAACTTAATGATAATCCTGAAGCATATAATAATATTGCCATTAATTATCGAAAGCTGGGTAATTTACCAAAATCTTTATCCGCTATTAAAAAAGCCTATGCCCTTACACCGGAACGTCCGGATATTTGTTACAATATAGCTAATCTCTATAAGGAAACAGGTAATTTCAAAAATGCAGTGCTTTTTTATAAAAAAGCACTGGAATTACAACCGGATTTTATACTTGTATATAATAATATTGGAACTCTTTATGATGAACATAAGGAACAGGAGACTGCAGTAAAGTGGTATAAAAAAGGTCTCGAAATAGACCCAAATAACCCGACCCTGCACTATAACATTGGTGTAATTTATGAAACTCTAAATAAACTGGAAGAAGCTCTCCTTGAGTATAAAAGAGCTCTTAAAAGCAACCCTGGCTGGGTAGATGGACTTAATAACCTGGGAATTACCCTACAAAAACTTGGACGTTATGAAGAATCTGTAAATACATTTAATAATCTACTAAAAGTAGAACCTGACAATGTTCAGGGTCATAATAATATTGCCGTGGTACTTATAAATTTAAAAAGGTTTGAAGAAGCAGATAATCATTTAAAAAAAGCACTTGAAATTAATCCTGATTATTTCAGTGCATCCCTGAATATTACAAAAGTAAAAGAAGAGCTGGGAGAAAAAGATAAAGCAATAGAAACTCTGAGAGAACTTTTAAAAAGAGATCATAATAATACAGAAGTTCTTCTTCGACTTAGCAAATTACTTATGGATAAAGGTTCATTTACAGAAGCTTCAAAGCATATCCGCAGTTTGCTTAAAATAAAACCTGACAGTTCCTGCGCTTACTTAATTCTTGGTACACTAAATCTGAGGTCAGGAAAAAAGAAAAGGGCCCTTACCTGCTTTAATCGTTCAATAGATTTAAATCCCAACAATTATGAAGCACTATACCAAAGAGCTTTGATCTTTAGAGATATAGGAGATTATGCCAAAAGTGTTTCAGATCTTAGTACAATACTTGAAGATAATCCAAATTCTTATGAAAGCAGATTCCTTTTAGCAGAACTTTACCTAAAACAAGACCTTCCGGATCAGGCTTTAGAATTGTTTCTTCAGCTTTTGGATGAGTCAAATGAAAAAGAAGAAATACATACTGCACTTATTGAAACCTATAAAAAGATGGGAGATAAAGATTCTGCAATAAAATCACTTGAAAATCTAATTTCCCTTCAGGGAAATAGTGATAGATCTCAAAATATGGATCAAATGGATAAATCGCTGCAAGCCTATGATAAACTACTGGATGAATATGCTGAAGAATATGAAAATCTATGGAACAGAAATTTAGAAGCATTTATTTCAATAACTTCCGAAGCCATGGAAGAAGATGGTGGGATCGAAGAGGAAAGTATAATTGTAGAAGCAATACCTTATTTCGATAATGAAATTGTACCAATTTTGGATATTGGAGGAATTGAACCGGTAATAGAAGTCAATGAAGAGGAAGAAATACTTAACCTTTCCGAAATGGAAGAGGAGCTTAATCTTCCAGATGAAGTTGAAATGGAAATGGAGAGAGAATTAAAACAAATAAGGGAAACTGCAAGAAAAGAAAGAGAGGCAGTCAATAATAGTGATCCAAATTCTCACGGAGGATCAGGTATACAATATGTACCAGTACCTTATCCTCAAAGCTTTCCACCAAATCAACCTGTTCCTGTTTACGTACAACCTCCACCTGTACAACCACCACCTGTGTATGTACAAGCGCCTGCTTATCCACCACCTCAAGTAGAAACACCAGAGGATGATATAATTCCAGAACCAGTAATTCTGGACTCTCAGATTCCTGAGCAAACTGAAGAAATTATTGAGCCATCACAGGATAAAGTCGAAGACGAATACCATGAAGAAAAAGAATCCAACCCATCTAATCTTCTTGGATATCTGGAAGATCTGACAAAATTTCTACCAGACGAAAAAAGAAAAAATTTTGAAGCCAGTGATATGCATCTTAAACTTGAAACACTTAGAGCAAAAATAAGCGGCAGGGAAAGTTTTTCAAGTAAAATAGATAAAAAACACATAATTCAACCCCAAAGAATTAAGACAAAAATTACAGCAAATAAAGTTGAAAATACATTTAATTATATTGATAAACTTTCAACTTTTCTCCCGGATAAGGCAATTAGCTCTGCCATGAAAGACAGAATTCAGTATATACTTAAAACCATGAGAAAAAATAATGAATAAAGAAACAAGATTAAAACAAATTGCAGGATATATTAATAAAATGCCGAGCTTACCAATATCTGTTACTAAAGTTATTGATATTTGTAACGATCCAAGGACATCACCAGCTGATTTAAACAGTGTAATACGTATCGATCCGGTGTTGATGGGTAATGTAATGAAACTTATTAATTCAGCCTATTATGGCCTGTCAGACCAGGTAACATCACTTGTTCGTGCCATAATAATGCTTGGAATTAATACAGTAAAAAACCTGTCCTTATCTACAGCAATACTGGGAACTATGAGTACAAAAGATCAGTTCCAGGCATTAAATATGGATGGCTTCTGGAGACATTCCCTATGTGTTGGAGCAGCTGCAAAACTTATTGCAAAACATATAAATGTGGATCAAAAAAACCTGGAAAGCTTTTTTATTGCAGGATTATTACATGATATTGGGAAGATACCTCTAAATAACATGCTTCCTACTGAATACCTTCATGCCATGAGTATATCTGATAGCAAACATCAATCTCTGGTAAAAAGCGAAATTGAAGCTATGGAAATAAATCACAGTGAATCAGGGCATTTAATAGTTCACTCCTGGAAACTTGGAGAAGAAATTAAAGATGCTGTAGTTTATCATCATTCACCGGAAAACTATGAAGGTAAAAATAAAGATATTGTTTATGCTATTGCAGCTGCAAATTATTTTTCCAATTACTTTGAAATTGGATTTTCCGGGGACAGATATCCGGAAAGACCCCCGGAGTTTGTATTTGAGGCTTTGAATGTTACAATAGACTGGTTTGAAGATATTGAAGATATTGTTAATGAGGAAATTAATAAAGCAAAAATCTTCCTCAATCTGAAAAAATAGGATTCTAATATGACTAAGATTAAATTCTGGGGAGTCAGAGGCTCAACACCTTGTCCTGGACCGGACACTGTTGAATATGGGGGCAATACAGCATGTATTGAACTTAGATTTGGTGAAGAAAACAGACTTGTAATAATTGATGCAGGTTCCGGAATAAGGGCTCTTGGTGATTTTATTATGAAGAACGATCTTCCAAAAGGTCCTTTAAAGATAGATATATTTATAACACATACCCATTGGGACCATATTATGGGTTTCCCTTTTTTTACACCAATTTATATTCCAGGAACAGAGATAAATATATATGGACCCGTAACCTACGAAGATGAAGGTCTGGATGAGATTATCGGCAGTCAGCTTAGATACAGATATTTTCCTATAAAA
>DAOVSY010000198.1 GCA_030633365.1 Spirochaetaceae bacterium
ATACAAAGATTTAAAGAATCTAAAACAGAATAATAATATTGTGAATATACTGCCATTCGCACTTTATTGGTTCCTGTAGAATTAACATCATCTGTTTCTATAATTCCAAGACCTCTGGAAGCTTCTGAATCGTCGGTTATTAACCAGTCATGTTCACTGGACATATGATCTGCACCTATTGGAACAACTGCATACATTAAAGCAAGAGAAGGTTTAACCTGAGGCATATGAACAGCAAAACCATGACCCTTAACGTGAACAGCATATTTTCTTGTTGCTTCTCCAAAGTGCTTTATTGCAGCTTCAAATCCATCTGCAAGAACATCTCCAACACCTTCTCTTTTTCCTACCTGCTCTATAAGCCAGATTATTCCATCGGGATTTCCAAATCCAAAGCCATCGTATCCAATCTGCTTATCTGTAATTAAACCTTTCTCCACAGATTCTGCAAGATAAGAAACAATTCCACCTAAAGTAATAGTATCAATACCATAGGTGTTACAAAGCTCATTTGCTTTTGCAACAGCAACAGGATCAAATATATCAAGGTTTGAGCCTAGAACTCCAATAGTCTCAAACTCAGGTCCACCTAGTTTATCTGTAACTTTATATGGAGCCTCTGATTTTACAGTCTTGCGACATCCGACTGCACAACCATAACAGGTAGTTCCTTTTCCAAGAAAATCCTCTTCATAATTACTTCTGTCCAGTTTTGCATAATCCTTATGATGACCTGTAGAATAGTTATGCACACAAAGATTTCCAGCTTCTGCATTACCAAGAACAATACCTTCTGTACCATATTTTTTTATTGTTGAAACAAAACCTGAACCAGGGATTCTGGATATTGCAGTTTTTGCAAGAGCCTTTAATCCTTCAGGATCCTCAAACTCAACAATTCCAGTACTTTTTACAACAACAGCTCTAAGATTTTTACTCCCTAAAACAGCTCCCATTCCTGTTCTCCCGTAGGCATCATGAAGATCACTGGAGACAGAAGCATATTTTACAAGTTTTTCCCCTGCAGGTCCGCACTGCATAACAGAAACACCCTTCTTACCATATTTTTCTTCAAAAACACCTCTGGCTTCCAGTATAGATTTTCCTGTAACATCCTCTGCACTAAGAATAGAAATTTCTTCATCCTCAATAAGAACATATGACATTTTATCTGCCTTACCAGTAATTATCACAGCATCCCATCCGGCTCGTTTTAAATAGGGGCCAAAACTTCCACCCGCCTGGGAATCACCAACAGCTCCAGTTTCAGGAGAAAGAGCAGTTAATCCACATCGGCTAACACCACTTACAGCTGATCCTGTTGTAATACCAGGTGCAATTGTAACTACATTTTCAGGGGAAAGAGGACCTGTATCTGCTTTAGTTTCCTTAAGAAGAAAATAAGTTCCAAACCCCCCGCCACCAAGATACTTTCTATAAAAATCCTGATCATAAGTTTCTACCTTAGTAGAACCATCAGTAAGATTAATTCGTAAAAATTTACCTGTATATCCTTTAGACATATAGTGACCCCTTTTCCTCTTTTGACTAATAATGGGTCCCCGACACGACCCGGCGCCCATATTATCTCTTTAGTAAGCTTCTTTTAGAAGAGACATCAGATCATCCTGACTGCAGCTTCTGGAATTTGTATAATGACATGGATCAAGAAAGGCTTTTCCGCCTATTTCATCCAATTGCTCTTCTTTTACTCCTACTTCCCTAAGAGAGGCAGGTATTCCAATTCTCTTATTAAGAGCTCTTACTTCTTCAATTGCTTTTTCAGCTGCTTCAAGTTCATCCATTCCGAATATATTAATTCCAAACTCTCTTGCAACAATTGCATACTCTTTTTTTGAAACTTCCTTGTTGTAGTTCATAACAAAAGGTAGAACAATTGCATTTGCAAGACCATGCTGCAGATTACACACTGCAGATAATGCATGGGAAAGAGAATGAGCTGTACCAAGATCTTTTTGGAATGCAACGGCACCCATCATAGCACCAAGCATCATATATCCTCTTGCTTCTATGTTCGTTGGATCCTTTACAGCTTTTTCCAAATTCCTAATTACAAGCTCAATACCTTTTACTGCAATTCCATCACACATTGGGTGGAAAACAGGGGCTGTCAAAGATTCAATATTGTGAGTTAAAGCATCCATTCCGGTAGCAGCAGTAAGATGAGGAGGAAGACTAACTGTTAGTTCAGGGTCCAGAACTGCTCTTGCAGGAATCATGAACTGATGGCAAAGAAAGATCTTTCTTCCCTGGGAAGTTGAACTGATTACAGAGCACTTTCCTACTTCGCTTCCAGTACCGGCAGTAGTTGGAATTAGAATAATTTTTGGTAGTGGACCTACTATTTCTTTCTTTGTACTGGACTGTGCATCATAATCTGCTATGTCTCCACCTTCCCCAACAAGAACGGCCAGAGCTTTAGCGGCATCCATAGGACTTCCACCACCAACACCAATAATAAAATCACAATTTGCAGAATTATAAACTGCTACACCATTCTCAACATCAACATCATGAGGATTCGGCTGAACGCCTGAAAATACTTTATACTCAATATTTTTTTCTTCCAGTACTTTAAGAATACTCTTAAAAGCATCTGTTTGCTCCATCATAGGGTCTGTCACAATCAGGGGTTTTTTAACTCCCAATTCTTCAAACTCTCCTGGAAGTTCTCCAATTGATCCAGGTCCATATATTATGGATACTGGAAACGAGAATCTTGTGATTTCTTTTACCATCTTTCTCCTCTCCTTACACTTAAATTTCAAGATAATTCAAAAAATACAGAACAATTCAAATGTATAATTTCTATAGCAGGATATCACTATCTACAACATATTGACAACATTTATTTCCCTGAAATTCAGGATATTATAAAGAGTTTTATATTGACCCGAGGGAACGCATATATGCGTTCCCTCGGGTGATTAATCAAATTTTTTCTGCATTAATTAATTTGCGTAAACAAGATCCGGCAGCCAGGTGGCTATTCCGGGAAATACCATTACAATTCCAAGACCTAGTATCATTAGAGCTACGAAAGGCCATACAGAACGATATATATCTGAAAGAGAAATCTCTTTTGGAGCCATAGCCTTCATAAGAAATAGATTATATCCAAATGGAGGTGTAAGATATGCTATCTGACAAGTAATTGTATATAAAATACCGTACCAGATAGGACTAAATCCCAATTGTATAATTAGAGGAACATACAATGGTGCAACAATTATTAGCATAGCAGTATCATCTAAAAACATTCCCATTAGAATATAGGATAGCTGCATCATTAAAAGGATTCCCCATTTGGTAAATCCATAATCAAGAAACAGTGTTTTTATAGCATGAACTGCACCAAGACCATCAAAAACAGCACCAAAAGCAAGGGCTGCCAAAATTACCCACATAAACATACAACTAACACTTAATGTTTCAAATAAAACTTCCTGCATCCCTTTCCAGGTTAATCGTTTCTTAATAAGAGCAACAAAAGTAACTGAAAGTGCTCCAACTGCAGAACTCTCAACAAGACTGGTAACACCCAGAAAAAACAGACCAGACATCATAAATATTATTATTAGCGGAGGAAGACCACCCCTCAGAAGGGTAAGTTTTGCCTTAAAAGAAATATCTCTTTCTTCTTTAGGAAGAGCTGGACCAATATCCGGCTGGATAATAGATCGAATTACTATATAGGCAATAAATAATCCAGTTAAAAGTAAACCAGGAAAAACACCCGCCAGCCACAATCGACCTACAGGCTGTCTTGCAATCATTCCATACAATACCAGGACAACACTGGGAGGAATCATTATACCCAGAGAACTTCCAGCCTGAATAACACCTGTTACAAGTATTTTATCATAATTCCTTTTAAGCATCTCCGGCAGAGCTATAGTTGTTCCAATTGCCATACCAGCAACACTCAACCCATTCATAGCTGAAATTACAGACATCAGAACTATTGTTCCTATTGCCAGCCCTCCCCGGATAGGTCCAAACCAGACATGCATCATCTCATAAAGGTCATCTGCAATACCGGCTTTGGAAAACATATATCCCATAAATATAAAAATGGGCAATGTTAGAAGAGGGTACCAGTTCAGCAGTGATATAACTGCATGATAAGGTAGTCCTGAACCACCTCTACCCCAAAGCATCAATGCAAAAATAGTAGCAACCCCTCCAATAACAGCATAAATATGCCTTCCTGTAAGAAGCATAGTAACCATGGAGAAAAACATAAGGATAGCCATCATTTCATAACTCATTTAATTTTCCTCCCGACAAGTACAGAAATACTTTTAATTAGCTCAGATAACATTTGAAGAAACATAAGAGAGAGTCCTATTTGAATTATAATTTTTATAGGAATCATTGAAGGGCGCCAGGAAGACATACTTATCTGCTTATACTTTATTGCATAAGTAAGTCCCTTCCAGCCACCGTACCAGAGTACCCCCATATAAAGAATAGCAATGGTGAAGGTTATTACATCTGAAAGAGCCTGATTTTTAGGTGACCATCTATGAAATATAAGGTCCATTCTAACATGACCACCTATAAGAAGAATATAAGCCCCACCAAGAGTATAGTATGCAGCCATAACAAACTGAGTCATCTCAACAGCCCACAATTGGGAACGGTTAAAAAACAGTCTTGCTATAGATTCATAAAGCAGTATTGCCATCATAAGAAATACAAGGTACATGGCAAATTTCCCAACAACAGTGCTTAGTTTATCAATGGAATGTGTAAAACCACTTGCTCCACGATACAATAAGCTTTGTTTTTCTTTACTAACCATCCAGAACCTCCTTTGGTTGCATAGGCGAGCAGGTAAGGTAGCATAGTCGAGCAGCAACGGAGTTGCGACCAGACAAGCCTGCTTCCGACCAGCCTTTATTGTAGTTTAAAACAGTGAGGGCTACCTTTCTTAATACTTTGGAAAGGTAACCCTGTATTGATTTTTTATAAAACGGAAAGACTAGTATCTATAAGGAGCACCAGCTTTTTCCATTGTTGAAATATATTCTTTAAAGATATCTACAACTTTCTGGGTTCTTGGACTCTTGTCTGCAATCTCATCCCAATATCTGTAAGCAGCTTCTTCGACAACTTTCCATTCTTCATCAGGAATAGTTGTAAGTTCTAACTTATCACCATGAACACGATAGTTAGCTTCTCCCCACCAGTACCAGTGAAGTCTGTAGTAATGGGATTTATCAATAGCAAGTCTAAGCAACTGCTGAAGATGTGCAGGAATTGCTTCCCATGATTCTGTATTTACAAACCATCCACCAGCCCATGCACCGGAAATTGGATTAGTTAAATAATAGTTAGTAACATCTGCCCAACCAACTGTATAGTCTTCAGTAATTCCTGACCATGCAACACCATCAAGAACATTAGTCTGTAAAGCCATCTCAACATCTTCGTATGGAAGAGCCATTGGAACAACACCAAATTGTTTCATAAACTCTCCACCAGTAGGGAACATATACATTCTTAAACCTTTAAGATCTTCAACTGATCTGATTGGTTTTGTTGTTGCAAAATTACAAGGATCCCAGCTACCCTGGCTAAGCCATGTTACACCTTCAATTTCTGCATAAGCTTCTTCCCATATTTCATTCAATCCATACCATTCCCAAAGAACATTTACATCAAGTCCATATCGTGCAGCCAAAGGAAAATATGCAGCGAAAATTGATACATCAACAGGGGATGCCATTGAGTCATCATCACTTACCGCCATATCCACGGTTCCTTCCTGAAGTGCTCTAAAAAGCTCTCCATGTGGTACAAGCTGATCTGCAGTA
>DAOVSY010000023.1 GCA_030633365.1 Spirochaetaceae bacterium
AATTCTGTATACATTTTTATAGCTTCAAGTCCATTTTCAGCTTCACCAATAATTAACATATTCTCTTTTTCTACAATATGTTTAATAGCATCTCTCATAAAAGACAGGTCATCGACAATAATTATCTTTATTTGATTCATTATAATCCAGACCAATTCCATTTTAGATAGGATTCAATAAAATTATCAATTTTCCCATCCATAACAGCCTGTACATTTCCAACTTCATATTTTGTACGATGATCTTTTATCATACTATAGGGATGAAAAACATATGATCTTATTTGACTCCCCCAGGAAATATCCTTTTTCTCTTTTGCACTTTTTTCCTGTTCTTTTTCCTGTTCTTCAGAATAGTAATCAAATAAACGGCTTTTTAAAACTTTCATTGCAGTTGCTTTATTTTTATGCTGACTTCTCTCATTTTGACATTGAACAACAATTCCAGTTTCCAAATGTGTTATACGAACAGCAGAATCAGTTTTGTTAACATGTTGACCTCCAGCTCCTGAGGCTCTATATGTATCAACTCTTATGTCATCTGGTTTTATTTCAAACTCTATTTCATCATCAATAACAGGAGAACAATAAACAGAGGCAAATGTTGTATGTCTTCTGGCACCTGAATCAAATGGAGAGATTCTTACAAGTCTGTGTACTCCTGTTTCACCCTGTAAATAACCATAGACATATTCTCCATTTAACTGAATAGTAACAGATTTAACCCCACCTTCAGCTTCAAGTAAATCTATAATCTGCACTTTATAACTATGAGTTTCTGCCCATCTGGTGTACATTCTAAGGAGCATATTAACCCAATCACAAGCTTCTGTACCCCCGGCCCCAGAATGTATAGTCAGATATGCATTTTTATCATCATATTTACCACTAAGAAGCTCTAAAACTTCAAGTTCTTCATACCTATTTTTTAATAATTCTAAATTTTGGCCTATATCTTCTGTAAAAGATTCATCATTCTCTTCTTTTGCCAGTTCATATAAATCATTCATTTCGTCGAATTTATTAATTAGATTTTGCCATGGATTCAATTTTTTCTTAAAACCATTAAGTTTAGTCATTACTTTTTCAGAATTGGTTCTATTGTTCCAAAATCCTTCTAAGAATGTCTCCTTTTCCAGAGAATCAATTATTTTTTTTAATTTATCAGGGTCAAAGACGCCCCCAAGTCTCATATAGTCTTGTTTTTAAAAGTAATATTTCATTTTCCAAGTCTGCTAACATTTAATTCCCCACTTTTAGCTAGTAATTTTTTTAAGCCTTTACAGTAACTCTACGCCATCTTTTATCACGTAATGTTGTAATTACCAAAACTTCATCCAAAGGGTACTGATAGATTCTTACTGAATCATAAGAATCTGTACGTCTATCAATATCTCTTTTTAATCGAGCTAATTCTTTTTCCTTGATTGTAGTAGATTCATATAATATTTCAAATATTTGTTTAAATCCATATTCTATCAGAAGATGCTTAACTGCAATCTTGTGATCATCATTCGAAATTTCGCAAACTATTGAAACAAACATATTTATATAATATTAAGAAGTAATTTTTCTGTCAAACCCTATTGAAGTAAATCTTATTTACCGATATTTTTAATATAATGAAAAATTTTAGCCTAATAGTCATAATTACAATGTTTTCCATCAATTTTGCTTATTCTGAGGATATAACTGAATCTTTATTAAATCTTTATAGTTCTCCCAGTGTTATAACTAATATAAAAGCCCTGGCAACAGAAAAATCAATCGAAATTAGATTTGATAGCTCCAGAACTGAAAGAGAATTGGTAATCTATAGAAGCACTAATCCTATTAAAAATTATAATGATCTATTACAAGCTTCTTTAATTACTACTTTTCATTCTTCAAATAATGTTTTTATAGATTTTCCATTAAAAGGGTTACCCTACTTCTATTTAATTATGGATTCTTTACTTACTAAGTCCGGGGACTATATTATTGTACAAAATCAAAATGTTACTTCTCAAAGTATTCTAATTAAGAATAATAATTCTTATGCATTAATAAAAGGAAGAGAAACATTAAGAAATCAACCTTTACCTTATCTCGATTTAAAATCCAGCATAGAATCTGGGAAATATCTTGCAGACAGTTACTCAGAACTTCCTGTAAAATATAATTTAACTTTTGAATCACAAAATATTATAGATACTCTTATAAAAAATATTTATACAAAAAAGCTGGATGCTCTTACACCCGTAATCATTTCTTCTGATCTTGCTACTTCTTCCAACAGTGAAGAATACCAGCTAAAAAGAATACTTGAAAGTGATTTTAAAGATCAAAACTGGCTGGCAGCAAATCAATTATTAAGTAATTTCTTAAGTGTAGATCATGCAAAAGATATTGAAACTAATGCTCATTTTTATTTGGCACAGGTCTTGTTTTTTCAAAACAAATTCAAAGAATCTTTTATGGAACTTACTATAATACATGAAGAATTACCATCAGCTACCAGACCCTGGATGGATAGAATCTTTACATATTTACAAGAAGATAACTAATAAAGGCTTTTGTGATGTCTCTAAATTCGGCTTGTTTTTTGCTTTTTGCGCCAGTCTATAGCCAATTTATTAGATAAGAAGCATTTTAAAAGTAGAAAATGTGATTCAGCGCAAAAATCTCTAAAAAACTATTTTTTCTCAAGTTTCATTGTTATTGAAGAAGTCCATTCTCTGGCAGAATCGATTGAAACAGGCCAACGTAGAATAAAACAATTTGATTGGTATATTGATTCTATTTTTTCAAACTTTTTTGTTAGTGTATGCACAGGGAATTCCCACAATGAAAATTTTTCAGAACCGGTAATAGATATTGTAACCTTTTTTTTGTTTTCATGAATTATTATTTCTTTAATATCTACAGAATCAAACTTTTCATTATCAACTTCAATAGGATCATCAATTACCCCTTCTTTCAATACTTGTATATCAAAATTATCATGTAATGATAAATTTATTTCAGACGCAAAGTTTAATTTTACATTCTCATCAGAAAGGTTTTTAATTTTAAAACTAACCTGGATTGAGTTCTTTTTAAAATCATATCTTTTTGATATTTTTAGTTTTTTCCTGGTTTTATTTACTGTAACAGATCCAGAACATTCCAGATCAAGTGTCTTTTTTTCCCGATCCAGATCTTCCAGATTATATTCAGAATCAATAAAACTTCCTAATTCTTTATAATCCATAGTTGAAAAATTATCTAAGTTACAATTATCTTCAATAAAATGATCAATAAAAGCTTTTCTTGGATAATGATCAAACCCTTTAGCTTCATGTTCTTTTTGATGATAGGATTCACGATATCTTGTCATGGTGTCAAGATAATTCCAGGAAGTTAGTAAATAGTCCAATTCAAATAACATTCCTCCTCTTTTATGAATATATGCATTTATATATTGTCCCTGATAGAGATATTCATCACCTCCATCAAAATCGAAATCATTAGGACTAAGTGATGTACTAAAAATCCCTTTTTCCCTTGTACTTATTTCTGCATTAATTAAGTGCTTATAGGCTGCTTTCCTTAGACTATTCTCATAAATACCAGAAAGATCCTTATGCCAGTATGGTGTATTACACTGACTCATCATTATTTCTTCCCTTGCATTTTTCTTTCTTACTTTGTCCCGTTTAACCTGACTTGCAATAGTATTCATATACATCATTTTTGAATAAAGAAAATTACTTTCAAGATACTTTGAAAAATTCTGTCTAAAGTATCTTTCATTTGTAGTACAAGGGAAATAGATTTTTTTTACAGCTCCCAGAGTTCTTATATACCGGCCTGGATTTATTGTCTGTATTCTTCTTGAATGCTCGGTTAATAATATAAACAGTTTTTCAAACCAGCCATCTTTAATACACGCATCAATAACAGAACTACTGTCTCCATTTATCATCATTGTATATACAATTGACTCTTCAGTAAAAGTTTTTTTCAACAATGATTCAACTAGAATCTCAGGGTTGTTAAAATCTTCTGATAATTCTCTATTAATAGGAAAAACATGGATATGCTTACCCTGATCCTCTGTTATATATACTCTATTAATTTTAGATTTTTCTATGCCGGCTTTTCTAAAAAGTTCTTCATCTAAAAAAGTATATTCCATACCACTATTTTTAATATTGGAACTTAATGTAGGTTCCCATATTTTTTCGGGTATCCAACATCCTCTGGGTCGCTTACCAAAATGTTTACGAATATAAGTTGTTAAATATTCAATCTGGCTTATTCTATCTTTGTTAGGAATTATAGATAAAATTGGATTATAAAATGGTCCTCCAATTAGTTCAATTTGTCGACGTTTAACCATTTCATTTATTAAACTAATTATTTCAGGATGTTTTTCATTGAACCACTCCAGCAAAATACCGGAATAATGTAAAGCTGCTTTAATTTTTGGATAAGCATATAAAAGCTTCAAAAAAGGTCTGTAAGAGTTTTTGTATACTGTTTCCAACTGTTTATCAGTGCTTCCAACAGGCTGGCTGTTATAAGTACCAAAAGACAGTTTAATTCTATTCATTTACTTTTTGTGTATCCTTTTTTTCTACTATTTCCAATCCTGCATCTTTAGATGAAATTATGCATTTTGTAGGACAAGCCTGTAAAGCACCACTTCGATCACCTTTTTTATCATAATCAATTGTTGCAAGAAAATTTTCGACAACGAAACCACCTTCCGCAGATTTCTTTTCACATATTTTACACCCAATACAGCCTACCGAACAATATTTTTTTACTTTCCCCCCTTTATCAAGGGAATTACATGCAACAATCGCATCCGCACTGTAAGGGATCATCTGCATTACACCTGTAGGACAAACAACAACACATTTCTCACAACTGATACATAGATCTTTATTAACCCAAATTCTATTTTTTTCATCCCTGCTGATGGCATCAACTGGACAAACTTTTATACAACTGCCTCCTGCAAGACAACCATACTTACAGTCTTTATCCCCTTTATACATAGCCTGCATGGCATTACAGTCATTTAAACCTTTATAGTTGTAAGTATAAGTTGAAGTATCCCTGTTGCCCCGGCAATGTACCTGAGCAACCATCTTTTCTCCAACTGATCCAGCTTCCTGTCCCATCAGTTCTGCAATTTTATCTAAAACTTCAGAGCCACCTGGACTGCATAATGTTATATCAGCTTCTTCGTTAACAATTCCTTCTGCATAACCTGAACATCCCGGGAATCCACAGGCTCCACAATTAGCTCCTGGAAGTATTTCTTCTACTTTGGAAACCCTCTCATCCTTCTTGACAGCAAGAATTCGTGCAGCAATAGCCAGGCCAATTCCCAATACCCCTCCAATTAGAGTTACTGAAATAAATGAAAAAAGTATTTTAATAAGAACCATTCGATCTCCTGAGACTACCCTAAGAGGTTATTTAATAAAGCATTATCAAAGGCCATAAATGCCAAAGCCATAAGTCCACCAGTTATAAATGCAATAGGGATTCCCCGAAAGGGCTTTGGAACCCATTCAGAGTCCAGTTTAACTCTTATTGTAGACATTAAAAGAATTGCAAGTAAAAAACCAAGTCCTGCAGCAATACCTGCAATAAAACTTTCCAAAGCATTATAATCATTTCTAACATTAATAAGCGCAATACCAAGAACTGCACAATTAGTTGTAATAAGGGGAAGAAAGATACCAAGTGCTTTGTAAAGTGCGGGGGATATCTTTTGAATTACCAACTCTACAAACTGAACCAGAGCTGCAATTACAAGAATAAAAGTAATTGTTTGTAAAAAAGTTATGTTCAAAGGTATTAGAACATAATTATATATAACCCAGGTAGTGATTGAAGCAAGTGCCATAACAAAAGTAACAGCAAAACCCATACCTACTGCAGATTCTACATTTTTTGATACACCTATAAATGGACATAATCCAAGAAACTGTGTAAGAATAAAATTATTAATAAAAACAAATGTAATTATTATTCCAATATAACTCATTATTTTACTCTCCTTAAATCTTCTATCCAGTTAAACAGTGCTTTCAAAAATCCCATTACCAGTAACGCTCCTGCTGCAAGTCCGAATACACGAACAGGAGCATCAACCAGACCAGGAATTTCTATAACTCCGTTAAAACTGCCTATAGGAAAAAGAGTTATTGTTCCCAAACCAAAAACTTCCCGAACCAGAGCTATTATAATTAAAGCAATTGTAAATCCTAATCCCATACCAAGTGCATCAAGAATTGATGACTTAACAGTATTTTTATTAGCAAAAGCTTCCGCACGGCCAAGAATTACACAGTTTACAACTATAAGAGGTACAAAAACGCCAAGACTATCGTATAATGCGGGTATAAAAGCTTCCATAACCATTTCAACAACTGTAACAAAAGAAGCAATAATAACTATATAGGCAGGTATTCTTACTTTTTCAGGTATAAAATTCTTTAATAATGATACAAATATATTTGATCCAAGAAGAACAAAAATAACACCAGCTCCCATACCAATTGAATTAACAACCTTAGTTGAAACACCAAGGGCAGGACATAATCCCAGCACAATTATAAAAACAGGGTTTTCTTTAATAAGCCCCTTAGTAAAATCTTTAAGCACTACATTCCTCCCAATTTATTTACTAAGACAGAAGCCTCATTTAATGCTTTTCCGATTCCGATAAAAG
Organism: Spirochaetaceae bacterium; assembly: GCA_030633365.1. The sequence goes on from DAOVSY010000023.1 coordinate 6,715, forward strand.
TTATACTTGCACCGGTTATAGAATCAGCATCTTTGGGATTCAAATGTGTTTTACTTGAAGGTATAATAGAATCTTTTCCAGTACCTATGAATTTCTGCATATATGATGGATTCTCAGCTTCTTTTCCCAGTCCAGGTGTTTCAGTATGTTCCATAAGTACTACTGATAATACTTCACCCTCCAGAGAAATTGCTGTAAGTAAATTCATATCTCCTGCATAACCGGCACCTATAACATTTATTATATAGGCTTCGATACCTTTTGCTCCTGATAACGGATAGTATCCCTTTACAGAACCGTCATCTTCAACTTCAGAAAAATCACCAATTTCAAGGCCTACAGATAGTTCACTCAAGGCAAGTCTAAGCCTTTCTGCTCTTGCAGCTAATATTATAGGCTCGGTAATTGCATTTACTATGCCCAGGGCTATTGCAGCAACTGCACATATTGCAGCAAGCTTACCACCTATTTTCATTACCTCTTTCATTTGCCTTCCTTCTTAGTCTGTATTCCAAATCGTTTTAGCTTTGTATACTGATCAATCATTGGCACAAATATATTCATCAATATAATTGCAAGAGAGACACCCTCAGGAAAAGAACCATAAATTCTAATTAGAAATGTAAGAACACCCACCCCGATACCATAGATGAGCATTCCTGACCTTGTATGAGGAGAAGTTACCATATCTGTTGCCATATAGAGAGCACCAAGGATAAGCCCTCCTGTTAACATATGAAAAAGAACATCTCCACTAAAATAGGAACCACCGGAAAATCGGGTACCTCCAAAAATCCAGATTAATATCCCAAAACTAGCTAAGTAGGAAACAGGTATTTCCCATGTAATAATCTTACGAAAAAACAAATAGATACTTCCCAAAAGAAGTAGAGCAACTGATACTTCACCAAGACTTCCAGGGATATTACCTAAAAACATATCAAAATAACCATCAGAAAGCTGAAACCCCAAATTATTATTTAACCAGGCAGTAATACCTGAATCCAGATTAGTATGCGGATAACCGGTTTCAACTAAAAACCCGGCAGGACCTTTTACAGTTCCGGAATATTCCAATAAACCTGATTTTAAATATCCAAGGGGTGTAGCATTTGTAACAGAATCAACTGCAGTTAATGTCCTGGGCATTGTCCATCTGGTCATTGGCCCGGTCCATGAAAAGAAAACAAAAACACGCCCTGCTAAAGCAGGATTCATGAAGTTCCCCCCTAATCCTCCAAAAGTCCATTTCACAACTACTATTGCAAATACCGATGCTACAACAGGGATATAGAATGGAATAGATGGAGGCATATTAAAACCTATAAGAAGGCCTGTAAGAAAAGCACTTCCATCCAGTAAAGTATTCTTTTTTAGTAAATATGCCATTGCAAGCTCTGCCAGAACAGCAGCAGCAATAGAAGCAATTAAAACTCCCAGAACCCTTAAACCAAAAACCCATACTCCCCAAATACCGGCAGGGAGAAGACAAAGGCTAACAGCCCACATTACAGAACTTGTTGAATCAAATTGCTTAATTTGCGGAGAACTCTCTATAATCAAGTTATTATCACTCATGCTTTAACCTTCTTAGTTCTTAACATCCTTTTTCCAAGTCTAAAACCCTGAATAAGAGGTATGCGTCATTAACACACATAACCGCAGCTACCACATTCCTTACAATCCATAAGGCCAATATTTTCTGCACTGTCATATTCAGAATGATCAATATATTTAAATAAAGTAGTGGGATTAAGTCCCATAGGACAGGCTGCTATACAACGCCCACAAGAGATACAAGCTGTTTGAGCAGCTCCCTTAACTTCTCTGGCTGTAAGAGCCAATACCCCACTGGTACCTTTTGTAACTGGAGTATCAAGATCATAAATAGCAAAGCCCATCATAGGCCCACCTACAACAACTTTAACAGGTTTTTCTGTAAATCCACCGCATTCCTCAATAAGACTGCTAATAGGAGTACCTATCCTTGCTTTAAGGTTCTGAGGATTTTTTATAGCTCCACCTGATATTGTGATAACCCTTTCAATAAGAGGTTTTCCCAGTACAACTGCTTCATATATTGCATGAACTGTCCCAACATTTGAAACAACACAACCAATTTCAATAGGAAGAGCACCTGAAGGGACCTCTCTGCCAGTAACAGCTTTTAACAACTGTTTTTCATCACCCTGGGGGTATTTAACCTCCAAACCAATAACATCCAGAGATATTTTTGCACGTTTCGCAGCTTCTCTAATGCTTTCAATGGCGTTTTCTTTATTTATTTCAATTCCAATGGCAAGTTTTTCAGGTTTTAAAATACTCGTTATAATTTGAATGCCTTCTATTATCTGATCAGCTTTTTCCAGCATAAGACGATGATCTGCTGTAAGATATGGTTCACATTCAACTCCATTTATTACGAGGTATTCAACTTTTTTCCCTCTTGGAATGGAAAACTTAACATTGGCAGGAAAAGTTGCACCTCCCAATCCTACAATTCCATTGGAGTTAATAATTTCTATTAGTTCTTTTTTGGAAAAATGATCCCAACTGGTCTCAATGACTTCCTTGCCCAGGCGATCAAACTCTCCTTCCATTTCAATAACTATTGCTTTGCTGGTCATACCGTTTGGAAGATATATATCACTAATTTCTTTAACTGTGCCAGGTACAGGAGAATGAATATTACCTGAAATAAATCCTGTTGATTTTCCAATCAGCATTCCTTCTCTAACTATGTCACCAGGGTCTACCATACATTCAGAAGGGCTCCCAAGTTGTTGAGACATTGCCACAACTGATAAGTCAGAAATAACTGCATTTTTAATAGGTTTATTTTCTGACAGATATTTTTTACCAGGAGGATGTACTCCTCCTCTGTTAAATGTCTTTAATCCTTTCATACTGCCTGTTGTTTTCTCCTTAAAAGAAATTCTTTAAGTATATACCAACCTGATAGAGATAAATTACTCAACCAAAATAGAAGTGCTGCTGCAAGAAAAATAGAAAACCAGTAGTGATTTCTTAAATAGTCACCAGCAAGTAAATCTCCAAACTCAGACTGATAGGCTACAAGTACAGGAGACCCCTGACTAATCAACATGCTGAGAATATCTGAAGATAAACCGGAGTCCATTATACTTTCATACCAGGCATCTGTAAACATAAAAATGTTCACATTTTTTTCTTTAACATCCCCCTTCACCATAGAAAACAGTGGAACAGAAAGAATTTGTTCAGGCTCAGGAAAAGAATAATTAAATCCATATGAATAAGTCTCCAAAAATTTCATATGGGATATATAATCACTGAGATTTGGTAATTCTGACTGAATTGAATGCTTATCTAATATTTGAAGTGAAGATCGTGAGAAATCTTTTACACCCTCAATAGCTACTGGAACAGGTAGTTTTATATTTGATTCAAACCTGTTTTCGTGAATAAGCAAGGGTGAAAGAAATATTATTAAAATTAAAGAACAAAAACTATATATATCAGACCTTATTATTTTCCTCACATTAAATTTAATAATTACAGGAAAAAACATCCTGTGCTGCTGTAATTTCCGCTTATAATCAAGAATAATTATATAAAAAACAATAGAAAATAAATGAGCAAAAAAAGCAATAAAATAAGCAGCTAAATATGGAAGAGTTTTTAAATTAAGTAATAAATAGATAACAGAAAAAATCATTATTAAAACTGATAAAATAAGTTTCTTTTTATTAATTGGATCAAATACACCCAAATTTAGATAATGTTTGAATGATCTATAAAGCAGAGAACCAAGAAGTACCAGTGAAAACAAAAATATTATTGACACAAGGACCCCGGGGAGTCCGGAAGAAGATGCAAATTGGAACCATGGAAAAATTCCAGGAACCAAAATAGGCCACAACTCTTTATGCCAAATAAGAAGCAAAATAATTGCAAATATAAAAAACAATATACTTATGGATTCCTGAACCAGTTTTATTTCTGGAAGAACCCAGGTATATGGATAGTTTTTCATTATTTTATTCATTTTTCTGGAAAAATCAGTAGAACTTAAATTAGACTTTATGTAAACAACATGATAATTTTCAGATAATATCTTTCCGGTAAATAGAAGAGGAAGTTTTTTTAGAAATGGATCATAAAGAGGATCCCCATCAACATAAAAATTTTTTAGTTCTGAAACAGGGATAAACAAGCTTTCATCATAATTAAAAACCTGAATCATTGAATTATATTCAGATAAAATCTCCCATTCACTATTTTTTTTTAATTCATCCACAAGAGAAACCACAGGCGCATCTGCTTCCAAAGCAAGTGTATAATAGCCATTCCAAATATTATGAGTAATATCTTTCAAAGGCATATTAACAGTTAGAGATAGTCCCAAATATACAATTGCAGTAAATATTAATAGGGAAACAGCAGTTATTCTATTATTCAAATGTTTCATTTCTCGAGTATTTTTACTAATTATAAGATAATACAGTTTGTATTTTGAAATAGCATTTGTCAAGCAAAATTGTAGATTCATCAATGCTTATTGTACAGAAATCTCTCAATGTGTATAATTCTCAAATGATAAAACTTATCAGACATTTAAACTGGCTGGCAAGAGGCATAAAAATATATGCTCTTGTGGGTAAAAGTGGTACAGGTAAAAGTTTTAGAGCAAAACTTGTTTCTGAGAAATTTGGAATAGAACTAATTATAGATGACGGCCTGCTAATTAGAGATCAAAAAATAATTGCAGGGAAATCCGCTAAAAAAGAAAAATCTTATCTTGGTGCAATTAAAACAGCAGTATTTGACAACAAAGATCATAAAAACAGTGTTATCAAAGCCCTGGAAAAAGAAAAATTTAAAAGAGTTCTTATTCTTGGTACTTCAGAAAAGATGATTAGAAAAATTGCCAGTAGACTGAATCTTCCATCACCATCAAAAATATTAAATATTGAACAACTGGCTAGCAAAGAAGAGATTGCTCTGGCTATAAAATCAAGAAAAATGGAAGGTAAACATGTAATTCCTGTGCCTGCTATTGAAATTCACAGAACTTATCCAAGATTTGTTTATGATTCAATAAGAGTTTTTGTAAAAAAGAATATTCTTTTTCGTGGAGGGAACGAGGTATTTGAAAAAGCAATAGTAAGACCGGAATTTGGAGAAAAAGGTAAAATAAGGATTTCGGAATCTGCAATTACCCAGATGGTAACACATTGTATAGATGAATTTGATGACACAATAACTGTAAAAAAGTTACATGTAAAAAATGACCCCAGGGGTTATAAGCTTAAGATATCAATTCATATACCTCTGGGCATACAAATGTCCGGTAGTATTCATAATTTACAGGAATATATAATTGAAAGCATTGAGAGATACTCAGGAGTAAATATTTACAGAGTAACAATAACTATAGATAAACTCCTTTAATACGCATAAAAAAGAAAAATATTTGACAAAATCTTATCATGCACATAATGTAATAGTAGGAAGAATGATAAAAAGAGAAAAAATAACTTTAATAAGCAAAGATTGCTGCTTTTTATCATAATATGGGAGTTAGTTATGAAAAAAATTATTTTTTTAGTTATTATCACATTCATAATTGTGATACCGGTATTTAGTCAAACTATGTATTTGGCAGAAAGTAACAAATATAGAGTATATACAGATATAAGCAAAGAAATTGCACAATATGCAGCAACAGCTATGGATGAATATTTTAAGCTCTATAACCGTTATTTTCATTTCGATGAAAATAAACTGGATTCAAAACTTCAAATTAGAATTTTTCAATCTAAAGATGGTTTTGATAATTACCTCTCAACTATTATCCCTGGAGAAAGTAATTCATATGTATTTCTTCAATATAAAAATACTAATAGAAGTGAACTTGTTACCTATAGCATGGCTGATACTGATAAAATGAAAAAGACGCTAATACACCATGGCTTTGTTCAATTTTTAAAAACTTTTATTCCTCAGGCACCACTCTGGATGCAAAAAGGATTTGCTATTTATTTTGAAAAAAGCCTTTATAATGATCAGGATAATTCTGTAACATTTCAGGAAAATTACGATTGGGCAGTTACTCTTAAGAAATATATAGCAGCAGATAGAAAAGATCCTCTAAATCAAAAACTTTTTTCGATATCAGATCTATTATCTATAGATACAGCAGAAGCTAATAATAATATTAATGTTTTTTATGCAGAATCATGGGCTCTGGTCAGTTTTCTTATTAACTCAAAGTATTCGGAATATAACAGAGTTCTATGGGATGCAATATCTTCTTTAGAACAAGATGCACAAAAAATTGAAAATGAAGAAGCTATTTTAAAATCGTCATTTTTCTGGACAGATAAAAATACATTTCTTACAGATTTTTATTTCTATGCAGAATCTATAAAATCATTTAATGAGCTTGTTCAGGATGGAATTAAAGCCTATTCAGAAGGTAATTTGGGAGAAGCAGAAAGAATATTTATAAAGGGAATGATTATTAATGAAAATAATTACATTCCTTACTATTACATGGGTTTAATTAATTACTCACGAAAAGATTATGCAATGGCAGAATATTATTATCATTCTACTGCAGAAAGAGGTGGAGACATAAATTTATTAAATTATGCTCTTGGTGTTAATTCATACGCAAATAATAATTCAGAAGATGCAGTTTTCTATTTAAGTAAGGTAGAATCCGGTGAATATTATAACAAGTCGGTTGAACTACTTTCAACTTTTTCTGATGGAATCGAGGAAGATGTTGATTCTTTAGAAAATGAGAGTGAACAGAAAGAGACACAATCGAAAAGTAGTAAATAATATCTTACTGCGGTACTTATTTTAAGTACCGCCTAAGATTTCTATCTCCTGTTGCGCGAATGACGGTTTCTATCATGACTTTTTTTTGTAATTTTGCCTTCATGAACTGTCTTTTTTCTTCGAATTGCATTTTTAGGAGGAATAATATTTTCATTTCTAAATAATTTAACAACTGCCATCTCTACTTCCTGATTAGGAGGTGTAATAGGACTAATTAACCTTTTAACATCCTTAAAGGTGTCTCTGAAAAGAAATGTAGTATTTTCATACTCATCCGGAAAATTAATAAAAGATGAAACCAAAGCTGCAATAAAACGACCTTTTCTGCTTTCATTTTTATTTTTAACATCTTCATCGAGCATATTCAGATCAGTTATAAAACTATTAGTATGTTCATTCTTACCTTTTCTAAGCACTAAAGAGTTTATTTCCGGCAGCATAAATCGAAGTAAATTATATTTAAGAAGTGTTCTAATAATTTGTGAAGAATAACCCGTAGCCAGTATTTTCATAACTTCTTCGGTCATACGTGAAGATGAACACCTTTTTAATTCTGTACCATATTTTCTAATACTCTTAGCTAACATAAAAGATAAACTGAACCCTGTTGTACCGGAATATTTTATTGCTCTTATCATCCTTACCGGATCCTCAATAAATGTAGTAGATAGAGGTATTAGAGATCTAATTTTTTTATGCTGTATATCCTTCCAGCCATCTATAAAGTCTATAATATATTCTTTTCCAGGATCATAGTAGAGAGCATTAATTGTAAAATCTCTTCTTTTAACATCATCTTCAATCTGTCCATAGACATTATTATCATTATTTTCTGATTCTGATCTAAAAGTGGAAACCTCAATAATTTTATTGGGAAAGTACATATGAACCAGTCGAAATCGTCTGCCAATTATTCTGGCATTCCAAAATAATTTTTTTATTTTTCCAGGCAGTGCATTTGTAGATATATCAAAGTCTTTGGGTTTTTTATTTAATATCAGATCCCTGACTGCTCCACCAACTATATAGGCATCATAGCCGGAATCTCCTAATCGTTGAGTTATTTTGACTGCATCTTTATCCATTAATGACTTATCAATACCATGATCATCTTTTGTATATATTCGGGCAATAGCTACCCTTTTCCCTGTAGAAGAGGTTCCATATCTTATGAGCAATTTTTTGTCTCGCTTGAATTTTTAGTCTATTCTGGTCTACTATCATAAAATTGAAAGGTATAATAATCAAGAGGTGAATGATGATGTTAATTGAACCGAAAGTGTTAAAAGGATTTAGAGACTTTCTCCCTGAAAAAGAAATTAAGAGAAAAAAAATAATAAATATCCTTGAAAAAACTTTTGTAAAGTTTGGATTTCAACCAATTGATACACCTGTTCTGGAGTATAGAGATGTTCTTCTGGGTAAAGGTGGAGGAGAAACTGATAAACAACTCTATTCATTTAAGGATAACGGGAAAAGAGATGTTGCAATGCGATTCGATCTTACAATACCTTTTGCCAGGTTTATGGCTGCTCATTTAAATGAACTTGTTCTTCCATTTAAAAGATTTCATATTGATAAGGTGTGGAGAGGTGAAAACACTCAACGGGGACGATACAGAGAATTTATTCAATGTGATTTTGATATTGTAGGAGTAGATAACAGCTCTGCAGATTTCGAAATATTACAGCTTATGCATCAATCTTTTAAAGCAATGGGTGTAAAAAATATTTCTTTCAAACTTTCCCATAGAGGTATATTTAATAATTTCCTTAAGGAAATAGAGGCATCGGATCAATCTGAAGCCATAATGAGAATAGTAGATAAAATAGGTAAAATAGGTAAAGAAAAAGTCCTTAATTCTTTAAAGGAACTTATTAGTTCTGATTCTGCAATTAAAATACTTGATTATATTGAGCCTGAAAGTAATTTCACAGATACTCTTGTAAAAATA
>DAOVSY010000053.1 GCA_030633365.1 Spirochaetaceae bacterium
AGCCGCAGGGTTTACATGGGAGGGCTCTCCTGATGAGATTGCAGAGAAACTTCTGGAGATTTTTAGTAATATTCTGTAAATAACCCCTCGATACTATTGCTCTCTTCGATACATTTTACTTTTTAGAAAAATATGGGGCATAGCACAAAACACTCAGAGAGCGCTGTCTTAAATACCGGTTGCTGAGTGATTTTGCCCTTCGATACCTCTCGATACTATTGCTATGATTATCAGTGAAGAAAAAATATCTAAAAATTCGCAATCACTCGAGGTACGATGACGTTGAAAACTACCGGTTGCTGAGTTATTTTGCTCCGCAAAATAGTATCGAAGCACCGCTTTGTAAATGAATGTAAATGACACACCCCTACTCTAATTTAAGCCCCTTTAAAATTGGCATAAATATTGCAATATAAATACTAATAGTTACTATTAGTATTTACCAATTTAATAAAAATAAACGGGTTCCCGGGGGTTCCTATGGAGAAAAACCAGTTCCATGACAGAGTTCTAAAACACAGACATTCAAAGAAAGGTTTCGATGAACTTGTAAAAATTATAAGTCTTCATGTTTATTCCATACTAAGAAATTACTATAAAATGGATGATGATGAAAGAAGCGATTTTTTTTGCACTTTCTATCCAAAAATACCAGGTATAATAAAGCGCTATAAAGACAATGGAATAGTCTTTGATGGATATCTAAATAAATCTATTATTTGGAGTATTAAAGCTTACAGATCGGCAGAGAGTAAACAAAGAAGTTTGCAAAAAGCAAGTTTTACAGAACCTTTCTTTCTGGTAAGTCCAGAAAATGATTTTACAGAAACAATAGAAATACCCATGAGTATATCTAAATCTGCAAGAAAAGCACTTCGATTAGAAGAAAAGGGAGAAGTCCTCTCTGACACAATAAAACAGAGGATTCTCTATATCTATTTGATAGAAGCAAATTATATGGATGAAAGACTTAAAGATAGCATTATTCAAATTACTGGTTATAAGAGAAAATGGCTGGATACATGTGCTGACAAACTAAAAACAAAAGTAGAAAGAAGACTGGATAGAATAAGAAATATTAGAAACAGGAGGAACAGTGCCTTTTTTAAGTTTCACATCCTTCAGGAAAAAATAAGCTTTGCGGAAAATGACAATGAAAAAAACAAGTTAAAAGAAGAAATATCAAAATTAAGAAAGAAAATCTATAAAATGAATATGATTATATCTAAAGCTCCAACCCGACCCACTCATAAAGATATTGCCGATGTGTTAAAAATTCCCAGAGGATCTATTGATTCGGGTATTCACTATATAAAAACATCCTTTAAAGATATGGATAAAAAATCAGCCTAATTCTAATATTAGTGGACTCATTCCAGACAATTGTTTATTCTACATTCATGGAAATAATATTAGCATCTGGAAACAGACACAAATTGTTTGAGCTTAAAGAAATTTTAAAGGGGCATACCCTTCTTCTACCGGAAGATATTGGTATAAATTTTGATTTTGAAGAAACAGGAAGCACTTTCCTTGCGAATTCACAAGGGAAGGCTTTTGCCCTATTTAATCAAATAAATCGCCCTGTACTTGCAGATGATTCGGGTCTGAATGTAGCAGCCCTTAATGGAGAGCCAGGGATCTACTCTGCAAGATATGGTTCAGTTAACGGAGTTGAACTGGAAGCTCCGGTTAGAAATTTATATCTTCTGGATAAATTAAAAGGTAAAAGTGACCTTAGTGCAGAATTTATTTGTTGTATGACCCTTATTATGGATACAAACCGTTTCTTCGTGGTTCAGGAATCATTTAAAGGTGAAATAACAAGAGATTCTTCCGGTATAAACGGATTTGGATATGATCCTATATTTTTTCTGCCTGAATATGGTAAAACTGTAGCAGAATTACCAGAAATAGAGAAAAATAAAATTTCGCACAGAGGAAAAGCAGGTTATAGAATTGCAAGCCTTCTTAAAGAACTTGATAAATAATTTCCATATTTTATCAGTATAGGAGTAATTTACATGAAATCAGAAATAAAAATAATATCAAGAAAGGATGTAGCTGACAGTGATAAATGGGATCTTAGTGGCTTATTTAAAACTGAATCCGAATGGGAAAGCGAGCTGAAGAATCTTGAAAAAAGATTTCCGGAAATACAAAATTTTAAAGGAACTCTGCATGAATCTGCAAAACAGCTAAAGGATTGTCTTGATCTTGTTACAGAAATGGAAAAACAGGATGAAAGATTAGGTAACTACGCTTTCTTAAGAAATACAGAGGATGTCGGAGATAGTAAAGGCCAGGACAGGCTTTCAAGATACATGAGAGTTACTTCTATATTTGGTACAGAAATAAGTTTTCTTAACCCTGAAATACAGGCTATTGATGGAGCTATTACAAAAAGCTATCTGGAAGACAAATCTTTAGGGGATTATAAACTTATGCTTAAAAAGCTCCTTAGATTTAAACCCCATGTACTTTCAGGTAAAGAAGAAAAGCTTCTGGCTATGCAAATGGAAGCCCGTCAGACACCTGGGAAGGTTTTTACTGCCTTAACTGATGTAGACATGGAGTTTGGTTCTGTAGAAACTCAGGAAGGAAATATTCCCCTTAGTCAATCAACATTCGGGATGCTTCTGATAAACAATGACCGTAATGTAAGAGAAAAAACTTATAAACAGTTCTATGCAAAATATTCAGAACATAAAAATACTCTTGCTTCTTTGTATGCAGGTAGTGTTCAGCAGGATATTTATCAGGCAAAAGTAAGAGAATATCAATCAAGTAGAGCCCAAAAACTTTTTCCTGACAATGTTCCGGAACTGGTATATGAAAACCTTGTAAAGGTAATTCATGAAAACCTTCCTTTACTACATAAATACTATTCCTTTAGAAGAAAAAAACTTGGACTGGATAAGCTGAAACATTGGGACGTATATGTACCTTTACTTGGATCTATAAGTACCAATTACAGTTACGAGGAAGCTGTCGAGTTAATTGACAAGGCGGTACGTCCTTTAGGTGATGAATACTGCAGTATTCTAAAAAAAGGTCTTCTGGATGGATGGGTAGACAGATATGAGAATAAAGGGAAAAGGTCAGGTGCCTTTTCTTCCGGGGGTTATACAGGGAATCCCTATATAATGATGAACTACAAAGAAACTGTACTTAGAGACATATTTACCCTTGCACATGAAGGCGGACACTCTATGCACAGCTGGTACAGTGTAAAAAATAATAATTTTCAAAATTATAATTATACAATATTTGAAGCAGAGGTAGCTTCTACCTTTAATGAACAGCTTCTTGCAGACTATCTGTATAAAAATGCAGATTCCAATGAAATGAAAGCCTATATTATTGGAAAAAGGATAGACGATATAATTGCTACAATATTCAGACAAACTATGTTTGCTGAATTTGAACATGAGGCTCATGCGATGGTCGAAAAGGGAATACCTATAACAGTCGATTCTATAAGAGGAAAGTACAGAGAACTTATGGAACTCTATTTTGGTCCGGAAATGGAACTGGAAGAGGAAAGTGATTTAGAAGGTTTACGAATACCGCATTTCTATAGATCCTATTATGTATATAAATATGCAACAGGTCTGTCAGCAGCAATTGCACTGTCAGAAAAAGTACTTAACGGAGGAAAGTCTGAACAAAAGGATTATTTGAATTTCTTAAAATCAGGTGGGTCTAAATACCCTATAGATTCTCTAAAACTGGCTGGAGTGGACATGAGTAACCCTGAGCCAGTAAAAGCTGCAATGAAAGTATTTGAAGGGTTATTGAATTAAATGGCTGATTTAATGAAATAAGTTTTTTGCGCTTTGTCACATTTTTAATTTTATAAGCAGCTTTTATCTAATTTAAGAACCAGAAACTGGCGAAAAAAGCCTAGTATTAAAAATTGGTTGTACTCATAGCTGTTTCAGGCTAAAATAACAGTCTAACTATATATAAATTATAAAAGGCTTGGGTTCAAAGGAGAATTTAATGAGTAGTCATCCGGAAGCAACAAAAAAATTATTAGTAGCAGATCTTCATAAAATGAAGGCAGAAGGTAAAAAAATATCTATGATCACAGCATATTCATATCCCCAGGGACTAATAGTAGATGAAGCAGGTATAGATATAATCCTTGTTGGGGATTCTTTGGGAATGGTGGAACTGGGTTATAAAGATACTGTTCCGGTAACAATGGATGAAATGCTGAATCATATTAAACCTGTTGTAAATGCAGTTAACAGAGCACATATTGTTGGGGATATGCCCTTTATGTCCTATAATATTTCTGTAGAACAGGCCGTAACAAATGCCGGTATCTTATATAAAGACGGTGGTTGTGATTCTATTAAATTTGAAGGTGGAAAAGAATTTGTCCCTATAGCTGAAGCAATTACAAAAGCAGGAATACCAGTTTTCGGACATATCGGTTTAACTCCCCAGACTGCAGCAATGATGGGTGGATTTAAAGTACAGGGGAAGTCCATTGATGCAGCTAAATCTGTTCTTGATGATGCCCTTGCGCTTGAAGCAGCAGGAGCTTTTGCCCTTATTCTCGAAGCAATTCCCCAGCAGCTGGCTAAGATAATTACAGAAAAAGTAAAAATTCCTACAATAGGAATTGGCGGTGGTGTTCATTGTGATGGTCAGGTTCTTGTTTTACACGATCTTCTTGGACTATTCAAAAGATTTACACCCAAATTCGTAAAAGTATATGCCGATATCTATACTGCTCAGGTAGATGCTGTTAAAGAATTTATATCTGATGTACATGAAGAATCATTTCCAGCTGCAGAACATTCATTTAATATGAAAAAAGAACTGGTAGAAGATCTTAAAAAAGCAATAGAAAGATAATAACCGTAGAGACGCCCAAATTGGGCGTCTCTACTGATACCCTGTAATTAATTTGAGAACAAAATGGACTGGACTTTACGAAGTATAAAAACAAAGCTCATTTTTGGAGTAATATCTGCAGTGGTTCTCCTTCTTACTGTTTTACTTGTGTTGAGTTATACTTCTCTAAAAAAATACTCCCTTAATAATGCTCTGGAATTATCTGAAACTATACTTAATGATACTGAAAGTAAAATTAATAGATTTTTTCTGGAAATTGAGTATCTTGCAGATTCTCTAAAAAGAAATAGTTCTATTTATAATGTGAAAATAGATAATATGAAAGAATTGTTTATTTCTACAGTCTATGCAAGGAATGAGTATCTGAGGGCAATTTATCTTGGTACAGATAAAGGGGAAATGTATGAATGGGGAGTAGGAGAAGGATTTATTGAGAATACACCTACTTTTCCGGAAGAATATGATCCAAGAATAAGACCATGGTATAAGGAAGCAATAAAAGTTGGTAGTTTTGCAGTATCAGAACCATATATTTATGCCAGTATTAATGCTCTTGGAATAACATGTGTAACACCTGTTTATGACAGTACAAATAGATTTGTAGGAGTTCTTGGCCTGGATATAATTCTTCAGGGTTTAGCCAATATGATAAAAGATTTACAAGTACAAAAACAGGGTAAAGTTATACTCTTAAATCAGAACTTTGAGATACTTGCCGATCAATTTAATGAATATACAGAAAATATGACTCAAATAAAAACTTTTAAAGATTCAAAATTAATTACTTCCAGTGAAGGTTACTTCATTTCAGTACTTGATAATAAAAAAATGCTTACATCATATAAAACTATAAAATCTACAGGAGGTATTCTTCTTGTTGCAATTCCATATACTGAAATTATGGAATTTTCAAATCAGACTCTTGCAACAATTCTGTTGTCAGAAATATTTTTAATGTTCTTTCTATTGGCCAGTTTAACTGTTCTTCTACATAAAATTATTACTGAACCCCTGGGGAAAATGCTTAGTGTAATGAAAGAAATTGAATACGGAAATGTTGATGCAAGAATTATAATAAAAGGAGATGATGAATTTACAGCTTTAGGTAGATTATTCAATCAATTGGAAGATATAAGAAGAGAGTACACCGAAAGTATGGAAAAAGAAATTTCCATTAGAACTACAAAAATTACATCTCTTCAGCAGGAAAATACCAGGTTAAGAATAATTGAAGAGAAAGAAAGAATATTTGCCAATCTCCACGACTCCCTTGGTGCAAGACTTACAAATATTTTTATAAGTAATAATGTTGCTAAAAATGCAATTGAAAATGATAACAAAAACATGCTTACTGATATGCACAACCGAATTGGGAAAAATGTAAGTCAGGGAATAAAAGATCTAAAAGAAATTATTTTTGGACCAGAATTAGGAGACAGAGTAATAATTGATTTTGTTAAACTTATTGGTTTCAATATTAAAGAAAGATTAAAACTCAAAAGCATAAATTTCAATTATATATCACAGGATAATGAGGAAATTAATCTTTTATCAAAATCTTTAAGATTTGAAATTAATAATTTACTTCAGGAAATAGTTAGCAATATTTTAAAACATTCTGAAGCAGATACAGTATCTCTGAATTTAAAAATAGTACATAATAAAATACTTATAAAAATAGAGGATAATGGAATAGGCTTCGACTATCAAATAAACAAAGAAACCGGTTTTGGTATATCAAGTATAATAAATAGAATAGATAGATTAAATGGAACTGTAGAACTGAAATCATCAAAAGAGAATGGAACTTCCTTTAAAATTTCTATTCCTGTAGAGGTGGATAGCAAGTAATGATACGATTGGTAATAATTGAAGATGTAGATGAAGTTCGACAAGGATTAAAGTATTTATTAAGCCTGGATTCAGAATTAGAGATTATAAAATCATATTCAAATGCAGAATCTTTTATTCAATCATTTCCTCTATTAACTGTACCCAATATTATACTAATGGATATTGGACTACCCGGGATAAATGGTGTAGAAGCGACAAAAATAATAAAATTGAAATACCCTGATATAGATATACTCATGTTAACTATTTTCGAAGAGGAAGATAAAATTTTGAGTGCAATCCAGGCAGGAGCTACAGGATATGTATTAAAAAATACAGAACCCGGGGAGTTAGTTACACAAATTAAAAGTATATATGCAGGAGGCTCACCTATAAGCCCAAATATTGCCAGAAAAATCTTAACTGAATTTAGAAAAGAGAGACATCATAATGAAAGAAAAAACTACAATCTTACACCAAGGGAAAAAGAAATCTTTAAAAGTATAGCAGACGGATTAACCTACCGGGAAATAAGTACACTCCATAGCATAGCAAGTTCGACAGTAAAAAAGCATATTCTTCACATATATCAGAAACTTGAAGTTAACTCAAAAGTAGAATTCATTAAAAAAGTAATGAAAGAAAAACTTATTTAGGACATACAAATGAATAGCGAATAATATAGAGTACATAAGAGTCTTAGTCTTTTTTTCTTCATTATTCAATTTTCATTATTAGTTTTTCATTTCTCTCTCCTCATACACCAAATGGTGGACAAAATTACATAAATTTTCTATTTTATCTCATAATCTCATCATTCTGGTGAATATACGCCCCCGCTTTTATGTAGTTTCATTAGTATAAATTAAATTTTTCTGGAGGGAAAAATGAGTGCAGATGGAAAGAAAGGATTATTTGACTGGTATTTCAAGTCAAATCTCCTAATTAGAATTCTGATTGGTCTTATCCTTGGTGCAATTGTCGGGATTTTTGCTGGTGAATCAATTTTATGGGTAAACCCCTTGGGGAGCCTCTTTGTAAACTCACTTAAAATGATTGTAATGCCTGTTATTGTGGCATCACTTGTAGTAGGTGCTGCCAGTATCAACCCTGCTGAACTGGGAAGAGTTGGTGTAAAGATAATAATCTTTTATATGATTACATCAGCTTTTGCTGTCGCTATAGGCCTTTTAATGGGAAACATTTTCAAACCAGGTGCAGGATTGGCTCTGGGAAGCGCAGCTGATGCTGCAGGAAGAGTGCTTAATCAGCCGAAATTTATAGATACGCTTATTGCAATTATTCCAAAGAACCCCTTTGGTGCTCTTGCTTCAGGTGCGGTCCTTCCTACTATCTTTTTTGCCATAATATTTGGGATTGGAGTATCCTATCTTAAGGCCAGTTCTGATGAAAGACTGAAAAAATCAGGGGACACACTTTTTATGGTTTTTGATGCTTCTGCAGAAGTAATGTATATGGTAGTACGATGGGTACTTGAGTTTGCACCTATTGGTGTATTTGCTCTTATCTCTGTTGTTTTTGCAAAACAGGGTCCGAAAGTTATTGGTGCTCTGGGAACAGTAACCATTGCAGCATTCCTTGGATATATACTACATGTTGTGATTATTTACGGTGGGCTTCTTCTTATCAATAAACTCAGTATTACAAAATTCTTTAAGGGTGCAAAAGGTCCTATGATAACTGCTTTTGTTACAAGAAGCAGTAGTGGTACTTTACCTGTAACTATGTCAGATATTGATAATAACCTGGGTGTTTCAAGAAAAATTTACTCCTTTACACTCCCTTTGGGTGCAACAATTAATATGGATGGAACTGCCATCTATCAGGGTGTATGTGCGCTTTTTATAGGATTTGCTATAGGAATGCCTCTTGATTTAGGTCAGCAAATTACAGTTATTTTGACTGCTGTACTTGCTTCCATAGGAACTGCAGGAGTACCAGGTGCAGGTGCAATTATGCTCCTGATGGTTCTAAACTCTGTAGGTCTTCCAGTTGAAGCAGGAACACCTGTTGCAGCAGCCTATGCAATGATCCTTGGGATTGATGCTATACTTGATATGGGTCGAACAAGTGTTAATGTTACTGGAGATATGGTAGGAACAACTCTTGTTGCAAAGAGTGAAAAAGAACTTGATATGGCTAAGTGGAAGTAAAGATTTAATGAAGTTATATATTTATTAAAATAGTATTCCAGGGAGGAGGTTAGACTTCCTCCCTGTTTTTTTTGTAAATTTCACATAAGCTTGGTCGTCAGCAAGCTGACTGCTCGGCCATGCAACCTAAGGAGAATCCTTTGAAAAATCTTATCTGTACCAGATGTTCAAAAGAGTATTCAGTTAATGATCCAGTATGGAAATGTAGTTGTGGTGGAATCCTTGACCTCAATTTTTCTACTGTTTTTAATATAGGGAAAATAGAATCAAACTTTCCTGGAATGTGGAAATACAGAAAAACTATACCTATTGATAATAATAAAAATATAGTCAGCTTTCAGGAAGGTTTTACACCTCTACTGAAAATAGAAACAGGAGAAGGAATACTTTATATAAAACAGGATCATCTTTTTCCTACCGGATCATATAAAGACAGAGGAGCCTCGGTTCTTATTAGTAAAGTAAAAGAACTGGGAATAAAAAAGGTTGTAGAAGATTCCTCAGGAAACGCAGGAGCTGCAATAGCAGCATATTGTGCAAAGGCAGGAATTGAGTGTGATATTTATGTTCCTGAAAGTACATCTGCTGGTAAACTGGCTCAGATTGATTTCTATGGAGCAAATTTGCATAAAATTCCTGGTCCCAGAGAAAATACAGCAGAAGCCGTTATGGAAGCAGCAGAAAAAAACTACTATGCAAGCCACTCCTGGAATCCATGGTTCTTCCAGGGCACAAAGACATTTGCATACGAAGTTTGTGAGCAGTTGGGATGGAAGGCTCCAGATATTATAATCCTACCTGCTGGAAACGGAACCCTTTTTATTGGTGCATATATTGGATTTCTGGAACTAATGAATGCAGGAATAATTGATATAATTCCGAAGATGATTGCAGTACAGACTGCAATCTGTGCTCCTCTCTATAAAAGTTATATTAACAAACTCGAAGAGCCTTCAAAAATTGAATCTACTACCAATACCCTGGCAGAAGGAATAGCTATAGCAAAACCGGTTAGAGGAACTCAGATTCTGAAAGCTGTTAAAGAAACAAACGGAGTAATTATTGCAGTAACAGAAGACGAGATAAAATATAGTTTATGGAGTATGATGAAACAGGGATATTATATTGAGCCTACAAGTGCAGCTGTTATTGCGGGTGCTATAAATTACCAAAAGATAAACAGGGAGGCTATCATGAATAAAACTCTAGTCACTGTCTTCACAGGCCATGGCTTAAAAGGTACCGACAAACTACTTAAATTAAATGAAAAGTGAAAAATTAATGATGAATAATGAAAAAGTAATTATTATTGGAGGAGGAGTCGGCCCCCAGGCAGGAACGATTCTGCACAATTACATTATAGAGAATACTCTTACTAACGGTACTGATCAGGACCATTTGGATGTTTATCATTTTTCAAGATCATCAGATATTCCTGACAGAACAGATTCTCTGAAAAATGGAACTATAGAAAATCCCGCAAGAGGTATGTATAATACTTTTCAAATTGCATCATCTGCTATTCTAATTGCAAATAAATGTGCTGTGGGAGGGATTCCCTGTAATACATTTCATGCACCGGAAATTTTTGATAGATTCAAAAAAATGATGGCTGGTATTAAACCTGAAATAAAAATTATCAATATGATAGAAGAAACAGTACAAACAGTCCTTCAGAATTATCCGGATGTTAAAAAAACAGGCATTATGTCCACTACAGGAACAAGAAAAACAAGAGTCTATGCAGATCAGTTTCAAAAAAATGGGATTGAAGTAATCCAGGTACCTAACGATATACAACCAAAGCTGCATGAATCTATCTACAATAAAGAATGGGGAATAAAAGCGGTTACACCGGTTAGTACCAAAGCAAAAAATAACTTTAAAAGTTACACTGATTATTTAATAAACAATGGTGCAGAAATAATAATTTTAGGATGTACAGAAATTCCCCTTGCCCTTCCCTATAGTAAATACAAAGATATTCCCCTTATAGACCCAATGGTCTCCCTGGCCAGAGCATTGATACTGGAAGCAAACCCTGCAAAATTAAAACCTGATTAAGCCCTATATTTTGCAATTCCATCTTTATACAAATCCCCACCATAACAATCATTTATAACTATTAGGGGCATATCCTTAACTTTCAATTTTCTTACTGACTCTGTCCCTAAGTCTTTAAAAGCAATGATTTCTGACTCAACAACAGACTTTGAAATTAGTGCAGAAGCACCGCCTGTAGCTCCAAAATACACTCCACAATAGTCCTTTATTAATTTTTTAATTTCAGGAGATCTTGGCCCCTTCCCTATCATACCTCTCATCCCTACAGTAAACATATCCTCAACAAATATATCCATTCTATAACTTGATGTTGGCCCGGCAGAACCTATAACTTTCCCCGGAGGAGCAGGAGATGGCCCCACATAGAAAATAACAGAACCCTTAATATTAAAGGGAAGAATCTTATCACTTTTAATCATCTCCACCAATCTTATATGAGCCATATCACGGGCTGTATAAATTATTCCACTTAGAAGAATTTCATCACCTGAATATAGTGTTTTAATAATTTTATCTGTTAAGGGAGCTTCTATTCTTTTTATCACATATTCACCTTAAATAACTCTTGATTTTACTCTTGCAGCATTACACTGAATATTTACAGCAACAGGAAATGTTGCTATATGTCTTGGAAAGACTTCAACAAACAAATCCAGTGCAGTAATTTTACCGCCTAAGCCTCCAGGTCCAATTCCCAGTTTATTTACTTCTTCCAGCCATTCAAGTTCCAAAGCAGCTAAATCCAAATCACTGTTACGTTCTCCAATTTTTCTAAGAAGTGATTTCTTGGCAAGAAAAGCAACATAATCAAATGTACCACCTACACCAACTCCTACAATAATTGGCGGACAAGGATTACCTCCGGCTATTTGAACGGTTTCCAGAATAAAATCTCTAA
>DAOVSY010000187.1 GCA_030633365.1 Spirochaetaceae bacterium
AGCATGTTATAAAATCCAAAAAATTCAGCTGACTTGCTTTCGGGAATAAGTCTTGTATAATAGCTTCTGCTTAGAGCCTGGATTCCACCCTGAAAGAGCCCTATCATCATTGCAAGGAAATAAAAGTGGAGAGGTGTCTGCATTAAAACACCAAAAACTGTAATAACTGCATAACCCAGTATGGCAATCTGAATTGCCTTTTTTACACCTATTTTCTGTGCAAATTTATGGTAAATAAGGGCAGCCGGAAAAGCTACAAACTGAACCAGAAGAAGTGCAATAATTAGTGATTCTGCAGGGAAGCCCAGAGATGTACCATAATCTACTGCCATCTTAATAATAGTATCAACACCATCTATATAGAACCAGTATGCCAAAAGAAAAGTTCCCACTACTTTTAAATGGCGAATTTCCGTTAAAGTACTCTTTAGTTGTTTCCAACCGGCAGATACAGCTTTATATAGCGGCATGCTGTCTTCATTATCAGGTTCTTTTACAAATAGGAAAATTGGTAATGAAAAAACTATCCACCATATAGCTACACTTATAAAAGATAATCTTATTCCTGTTGCTCCGTCTGGAATCCCAAACATTTCAGGTTTTAGATACATAAGTACATTAACTACAAATAACAGTCCTCCACCAATGTAACCGAGTGAAAATCCCAGGGAAGAGACATAGTCAACTTTTTTCTCACTGGCAACAGCCGGGAGCAGAGAATCATAAAAAATATTTCCACCGGAAAAACCTATTGTACCTACAATATAAAAGAGTGCAGCCATTTGCCAATTACCTGCCTGAACAAGCCATAAGGCCCCGGTCATAATGGCACCCAAAAATGCAAAGAAACCTAAAAACTTCTTTTTTGCACTACCTTTATCTGCAATTGCCCCAAGAATAGGTGCCATTGCAGCTACAAGAATTGCAGCCAGTGAATTTGCTGTTCCAAGATAAAAAGTACTTGTTTGAACGCTTGCCCCTGTCGACCAGTAAGCTTTAAAAAATACAGGAAAAAACCCAGCCATTACTGTAGTAGCAAAAGCACTGTTTGCCCAGTCATATAGAGTCCAGGATAGTATTGCTTTTCTGGTATCTTTCATAAAGAACTCCTATTTTATTGCATTTAATGTAGCTAATCAGGCTAAGGCTAATAGGCAGTTACTGGAAGAAGGCTAAAGGCTATTAGACTATTAGGGCAGTCAATCTTTCGATTATTTTCCCTAACAGCCTTTAGCCTAACAACCTACAGCCTTTTCGTCTATGATTGTACTTTAAATTTTGCTTCTACGCATTGATTTTTTATTAAAAATCTGGTTTTTTATAAGAACCTCTAAAAAAATAAGGATTTAATTTTGAAATATTTGATAATACTTGGTGATGGTATGGCAGACAGGCCAATTGAAAAATTAGGAGGGAAAACACCTCTTATGGCAGTAGAAAAACCATATATAGATTCTGTTGCCTCTAAAGGCAGAAATGGTATGTTAAAAACTATTCCAGATGATATGCCTACAGGCAGTGCGGTCGCAAATCTTGGGGTTATGGGTTACGATTCTCATAAATACTTTAAAGGCCGGGGAGTTCTGGAAGCAGCCAATATGGGTGTGGAAGTGGATGAAAATGATCTTGTTTTTAGATGTAATATTCTAAATATAACTGATCAAAAGATAATAAATCATTCAGCTGGACATATTTCAACTAAAGAATCCAGGGTCTTAATAGCTGCCCTTAATGATTCTTTGGAAAATATTCCTGAATTTAAAAATGTAAAATTTTATCCAGGAATTTCTTTTAAACATCTTTTAATAGTAAGTAATGCTGGTAGATCTCAAATTGAGTGTACTCCTCCCCATGATCACCCTGGTGAAGTCTTTACAAATCTACTTGTAAAACCATTAAATGATAACAGCAAAAAAATTGCAGAACTAATTAACTCTCTTATTATGCACTCTCAGAAAGTCCTTGGTAATCATCCAATAAATACTGAACGTAGTAAATCTTCCAAAGACCCTGCCAGCTCAATATGGCCCTGGTCTTCTGGAACAAAACCTGTAATGCCTTCTTTTAAAGAGCTCTATGGCCTTAAGGGTGCCGTTATTTCCGGAGTGGATCTAATAAATGGAATTGGTGTATATGCAGGAATGGATGTTATTCGGGTTAACGGAGCTACGGGATTGTACAATACAAACTATGAAGGAAAAGCTGAGGCTGCTATAGAGACTCTTAAAACACATGACTTCCTTTATCTTCATGTAGAAGCAACAGATGAAGCTGGCCATGATGGTAATCTCGATCTAAAAATGAAATGTATAGAATATCTGGATAAACGAATTGTAAAGTATATTTTAGAGCATAAAAATGAAATTGGAGATGATCTTACAATAGCCATTCTTCCCGATCATCCAACTCCTGTAGAAATGAGAATTCATACAAGAGAACCCATCCCTTTTATAATAATGAAGCCTGGAGAAACTCCTGATGATGTAAAAATATATGATGAAGAATCTGCTAAAACAGGATCTTATGGTGAAATTGAAGGTGCAGAATTTATTAATCTGTTGATTGGAACATCGTAGGGGCACCCTTCGATCACTTCGATACATTTTGCTTCTAATACGGGGATTATATATGGGGGTGCAAAACACTCAGTGACCGAATGGCACGGTGTTACAGTGGTTCTTGTATTTCTGTATATTCTTCGGTGGCTGAGTGTTTTTGCTTGCAAAAATGTATCGAAGTCATCGACGTCTGTAAAATTCCTCTTCAAGACTGGCAGCATTCTTTACAGATTTACGCATCCATTCCAGAAGAACAACCTCTTTTTCCTCTGAATCCAATGTCCAGTCTATATCTGATTCTCTAAGCCTGTGGCTTAAACTATGAAGACTTAGGGCACAGGATACAGATATATTAAAACTTTCTACAAATCCATACATAGGGATTTTCATAAATTCGTCTGCATTATCAAGGACAGTATCAGAAAGGCCATGCATTTCTGTTCCAAAAAATAAAGCAATTTTCCCCTTTTGAAGATTAAAATTTTCCAGGTTTTGATCATTTGAATGAGGACTTGTAGCTACAATTCTATATCCATTTTTTTTTAGATTCTCTATGGCTGTTTTACTGTTTTCTTTTTCTTTACTATAATTATGCATAGTAAGCCATTGGCTTGTTCCCAGGGAAACTCCCGGGTTTACTTTATAAGAATTGCTATTTTCTATAATATGCACATCCTGAATTCCAAACCCATCACAACTGCGCAGCACAGCACTTGCATTATGCGGTTGAAATATATTTTCCAATACTACAGTCAGATATCTGGTTCTTAAGGAAAGGACGTTATTCATCTTTATTAGACGTTGTTCAGTAACAAAGGTTTTGAAGTACTCCGTAAGCTCACGATTTGATACATTCATAATATATTTTTAAACTCCATTTTTTAGCTGTTTAGGCTGAAGGCTATTAGTCTTCCATGTCGTATTCAAGTCCTAACATCCTAAGCCCCTAAAAGCCTACAGCCTTCTTTAGCTTCCCTTTCCTCACTGCCTGTGTTAGTATCCAGGTATGAATATTCGTCCTAAACTTGTTCTTCTGCAGTTAACAGCTGTTGCTGGATTTATTATAGCTCTCTCTGTAATTTATTTCTATTCCCAATCAATTCTTAAACAGAAAAACTTTCAAATACATTCAGAAAAAGTCCTTGCCGGAGTGGAGCAAATTAAATCCAAACTGGATAGAGTAATGGTTTCAAATGTAGATCTTTTTGATCAAAAAGCTGATATAATTGATTCAATAAATAGTTTTGGAATCCTCTTTAATCAATTTAGAGATACTTCTATACAAAAAGTTATTCCAGAAGAAGATGCTCTTTTTTTATCAGGTCTTATTGATACATGGCTGGATATTTATGAAACTTCCTTCCTTTCGTTGTTTAGTAAAATGGATAAAATTATTGTTAGCCCCTTTTCTCAAGCCGAGGGAACCAGTGAGTTAATTAGAATTCGTTATAACCTCGTTGATAGTGGAGAATTTGATCATGATTTTTTAAACGATATATTTCAGCTTGAAGGTAGTTTAAGAATTGTAGGAATTAATACTTATACTTTTATGACGGATCTTGAGAATGAGTTGGCCCTGCTTCGTGATTATACATCGAGATCGATAACCAGGAGTATGATCTTCGCTGTAAGTATTTCGATTATTACTGTTATCTTTAGTATTCTAATTATAACTATTTTTTCCAGGCGTATGGGATCCCGTATTATACAAATACGAGATGCAATTCAATCCTTGTCATTGGGTGATTTTTCAAAAAAATTACAAATTGAATCAGGGGATGAGTTTGAAAATTTTTCAAATCATTATAATATTTTTAAAAACGAATTGTGGGAAAAGCTCGAATCTGTATTGGATTTTATGCTTGAAATTAGTGGATCTATATCTATAGAGAGTAATTTGGATAGAGTCCTTGAAATTGTTATTGACTCTGCTGTAAAAAATACAGCAGCTGATGCTGGATCAGTTTTCCTTGTTGATGAGCTTGATGATTCATTAATTAAACAGAAAATAGCTATTGGCTTACTGCCTCCTCTTTTCAATGTTTCTCCTGAAAATTCAAACAGTATGGATAAACTGGTGGAATTGGTTTTAAATACACCAATTTTGATGGGAGAAACTATTATTGGCAAAGCCGTTGAAACTGGTCGTAATTTTTTTATTAGAGAAGTTAAGTCTGAAGAAGAATTAAAACAAAACCAGATAGAAGGATCTCTTCTTTTTATCAGTTCAATAATGGTAGTTCCTCTTATCATAGGAGGCAGAGTTCTTGGTACTTTGGTTCTTTCTAAAAATAGACCAGGAGAAAAATTTACAGATATTGATTTCAACCATATTAGAACTTTTAGTGATTATGCAGCTTTAACTATTGATAATATATATAATTATCATGATTTGATAGAGAAAAGTGAACTTCATAGAGAAATACGAATTGCAGCTGATATTCAAAAAAATCTGTTACCAGGAACTATTCCGGATACAAAAGGGTTATCTTTTGCAGCTTTTACAGAAGCAGCAAGAGGTGTAAGTGGTGATTATTATGACTTTTTTAGACTGGATAAAAATAAATCAGCAATTATTATATGTGATGTTGTAGGTAAAGGAGTTCCAGCTTCTTTATTGATGATAATGATTAGAACCATTATTAGATTAGCAGCTTCTCCCAAAAGAGACGCAGCACAACTTCTTACCATACTTAACAGAGCTATTATTGGAAGAACTGAAGCTGATCAGTTTGCTACAATGAGTTTTATTATTTATGATGATTTAAAGAAGGAGATTGCATATTCAAATGCAGCTCATGCACCCCTCCTTCACTATCGAAGTAAATCAGGAACTTTTATTGAAATAGATACACCCGGTCTGCCAATAGGTATTGAAAGTTCAGTTAGATATGAACAAAAAATTGTAACACTTGAAAAAGATGATATTTTAGCTTTATATACTGATGGAATTACAGAAGCAAGGAATAATCTTCATAAAGAGTATTCCCAGTATTCTCTTCAAAGAGTGGTAAAGAATGAGGCCAGATTAAAACCAGCAAAAATTATTGAATCATTAAGATCAGATCTTAAATCTTTTGTTGGTGATTCCAGACAACATGATGATCAGACATTATTAATTATGAAGGCGACATAATTTTATCCCAGTAGGGGCACGGCGCACCGTGCCCCTACTGGAATAACAGGGATAGGGTAATTATATTTAGATCACTATCGGTTACCTGATCCATGTGGGAATCAAAATAGATTTGTTGTTCCTTACAGGCTTCCTGCATGTATGATAAATAATGTAAGCCAAGATCAGAATTAAATTCATTTTCCGACTCATCCTGATAAAAATCTATTAGTGATTTTTTATTAATATCAACAGTTTTCTGATCTATTAT
Source organism: Spirochaetaceae bacterium (assembly GCA_030633365.1). Next base: position 5,945 of record DAOVSY010000187.1, read on the forward strand.
TTTTTGCTTTAGTTTTTTATACTCATTATCTTTATTGTAGATCATTATCTGCAGTTTATTCTCTGTTCCAATAGAGTTTGCATTACCTCTAATTTTCCATGAGAGAGTCAGGTATTCATTTCGG
>DAOVSY010000570.1 GCA_030633365.1 Spirochaetaceae bacterium
TAGATATTTCTGGCACCAACCTGATATCCCAAATAAGTAAAACCTGTGCTGTCCTGCCAGGTATTTACATGTGATAAACCGCGTTTTGAAATATTTATTAAGCCAATAGGAAGACCTTTTATCTCATTATTTATATTGATCAGGCCCAGTTGGACACCTTTTACATTTTTACCATAGTTAACAAGACCTATCTGAAGGCCCTCCATATCGCCCGTAACATTTACCAGACTTGCCTGCAACCCTTTATGTCCACGGGAGATATTAAATATACCGGAAGCCTGAACTCCATCGGAAAAGCCTTCGTTTATGTTAAAAATACCTGCTGTCTGAACCCCTCTCATTTCTTCATTTGCAATATTAAATATTCCGGAGGCTTGAACACCTTTTATTTTCCCGGAAGAAATATTAAAAATACCGGCAGTTTGGACCCCTGATGTTTTCTCATCACTAATATTAAAAATACCTGCGCCCTGGAAAAATCGGCTGCCTTTGCTAATATTGAATATTCCTGCAAGCTGAGCACCAATATTTTCCCCATCTATCATATTAAAAACAGAGGCAATCTGAGCTCCTTTTACATCCTCTTTAAGGAAATTAATTAATCCAATTTGTGTGCCTATAAGACTATGTCCATTCCCTATCATCATAATAGAAAAATTATGCAGAACTCTGTTGCTTCCCATAATTCTATAATCATTAAATACGCCAAGTTCTCCATAAACATGTACCAGCTCTTCTTCAGAAGATATTGTATTTCCTCTTAATCTTGTGTTATCCATAGGGCTGTATTTAAAATTTTGACTGGTCAGAATATATTTTTTGTTTTCATCCATAAAAATATTTGATTCGGTAAGAACATTATTGTTTACTATAGATATTGTATATGATCCCAGAGGAAGAGAAATTGTCATAGGAAGTCCGCTATCTTTGTACAGTTCTGCAACCAGCCTTCCGGAACTGTCTTTTATAAATATTCTTCCGGCAATTTTTGTATCCAGGCTTATACCTGCCTTTGCCAGTCTAAGATCTGTTAAAACCAGGTCTCCGGATCCAGTAAGATTAATATTGTATGATGGATGCTGTACTCCACCCTGACTTTCAGTTGTTCTTGTCAGCGTTTCATTGGATGCAAAGCTGAAAGCTTCATTTAGTGTAACTTTTCCATCCTGTGTGGAGTCTCCTGCTCCTCTAAGGGCGGATATAAAATAGTAAGTAAAAAAGGAAGCACCTATTGCGTCAGATTCCTGGGCTGCCTCGTCTGCTGAGCTGCTGGTAAGAAAGGCATATCCTGTTGTATCTACAGATTCATCTACTAAAAAGGGAGCTTTTTGTGTGCCTCCCTTTAGTCGTGTGAACACCCCGGAAGAACAGGAATCAAGTATTGCAATATTTACATCCGACCCCATACTGGTAATCATCTGCTTTAATTCTGAATAGGCAAGATATTCATTTCCCAGGAGAAGTCCCTGTTCATCGGAATGACCTGAATAATAAAAGAAGAACTCCGTACGCTGATTTGTATCTGAGGAATTATTAAAATTCTTTTTTACATCACTAAACAGATTTTTGATTGTTGAAAGATCAGGATCATAAAGAAGAAAGTTATCATATGAGTCTACACCCCCAAGTTCCTCCATAACATTATGTAAGGCTAAGGCATCTGTTCCTGCATACAGCAATTGTATTCTTTCCGGACCTCCATCATTGGAACCTATATAGATTGCTATTCTTCTGAATGTCGGATTATTTTCCTCTGCCATGAGAGTCAGTGGAATAACCATTGTGACAAATAAAATTAAAATAACAGATAAGTATTGTTTTATATTCATTTTAATTACCCTTCTTTAAGATAATAGTTTTTTGATCAAATTCTACCGATAAATTAAGTTTTTCAATTGTTTCCGGATTATCATATTTTAAAATACCTTCAGCAGA
>DAOVSY010000142.1 GCA_030633365.1 Spirochaetaceae bacterium
GGATGTTCCTGTTTTACAGACAATATTTTCACCTTTTCATTTTGCCCATCGTCTGACAAATAGAAGAATGATTGATGACTGGAAACAAGCTCCGGATATTGTTATGGAAGGTTTACATGTAATTGCCCGGAATTTAATAAGTTTTGCAGAGTGCTGTATAGATGAAGCCGGGGTTGATGGGTTTTTCTTTGGAGCATTTGGTTGTGAGAAAGATTGGATGAGTGAAGAACAATATAAAGAACTGGTTTCTCCTTCCGATCTTACTGTTTTAAAAGAACTTAAAAAGGCTGATATGGTTTTTTTACACATTCATGGAGAAGCAGATTCATTTTTTAACCTTCTTAAAGATTATCCCTGTAATGCAATAAGCTGGGAAGATAAACTGGCTGGACCTACTCTTGAAGAAGCAAGAAAAATAACTGATAAATGTCTTATAGGTGGAATAGATCATCTTAAAGCGAGATTTTGTAACCCTGAAGATATAGTTACAGAAGGAAAGAATGCTATTGCTTCTGTTCAGAGTAAAGGATTGATTTTAGCTCCTGGATGCACATTCCCTGATGATACCCCTAAGCAAAATATGCTTGCAATGAAAGATGCTGTGGGGGCTTGATGGATATTAAGAACCGAAGTTTGAAAGCTGTAATTTATGATAAAATTTTAAATAGAATTGTTAGTAATGAATTTGCGACTGATGATTTACTGGTTGAGAGCCAGCTTGTAAAGATGTTTGATGTAAGCAGGGCCCCTGTAAGAGAAGCTTTGATTGAACTATGCAGTGCAAATATAATAAGAAATATTCCCAGAGCCGGATATCAGATAATTAGAATTTCAGAAAAGGATCTTAGAGATGGTTTGCAATTCAGACTAATGCTTGAAATTGAAGGTCTGAAACTTGGCTTTCCTAAAATTACAAAAAATATTATTTCTGAGCTTCAAGCCCTTGCTCTGAAAAGTGATGAAGTAAGAAATCTTGGTCTGGAAACAGATGAAGTAAGTGAAAAAATGAAATTGAATAATCAGTTTCATATAGCTATAAACAGTATAGCCGGAAATAGTCTTACAACCAAAGCTTTGGATAACACACTGGATTTGCTTTGGAGAGGGCTTGTTCAGATAATGATACATGAAAATAAAACACCTGTTCCTGAAAGTACATATCATTCGGGAATTGTTAAAGCAATGGAAGCAGGTGATATTGATACAGCTATTAGCAATCTTACAGATGATATTATGGTTTTTAGCAGTATAGGTAATGGTTTTTAAATAGAATTTAGTGACATTTATGTCATTTAAATAATTTTTTATCTTTTTTGGAGGTTCATATGAAATTGAGAATCAGATTATTTGTTATTCTGATGTTAATGGGGCTTCTTATCATGCCTGTTTTTGGTGCAGGAAGTAAAGAAGAATCGGAAGATGATGGTTACATCTATCTTGCATTAACTGCACCCCTTACGGGTGATTATGCTGAATATGGTGGTAACTTTAAAAAGTCTGTAGAGATGGGAATTGATCTTATCAATGCTGATGGTGGTGTTCTTGGAAAAGAACTGAAAGTTATTATTGGTGATTCAAAAGGTGATCCCAAAGAGTCTGCAAATCTGGCTCAAAAGTTTACATCTGACAAAAGAATTGTTGCAGAAATTGGTGACTTTACCAGTACAAGTTGTCTTGCAGCTCAACCAATATATACAGATGCAGGAATGGCACAACTGTCTCCTACATCAAGTCATCCGGATTTTGCAAAAGGTTCAAAATATAGTTTTGGTATAATTGGAACACAGGCTGGAGAAGGTCCATTTATGGCACAGATGACAAATGAACTTGGTTATAAAAAAGTTGCTGTACTGTACATAAATAATGACTGGGGAATTGTTACTGATAAATATTTTTCTGATGCTTTAGGCGGATATGGTATTGAAGTTGTAGGAAGAGATTTCTATTTTGATGGTGAAAAGGACTTTACTGCTGTTCTTACTAAATTAAAAGATACTGCTCCTGATATGCTGTTTATTGCTTCTATGTACAATGATGGTGCTTTAATAAATAAGCAAATTGAAAAACTTGGATGGGACGTTGCTGTGCTTGGTCCAGGATCACTCTATTCTCCAAAACTTGTAGAATTAGGTGGAGATTCTGTAGAAGGATTATATACCAATGTTGTATTTCACCCGGGTTCTCCAAAACCTGAGGTTCAGGCTTTTGTAAAAGAGTTTGAAGCCAGATATTCGCAAACTCCTAATATGTTTGCAGCTGTAGCATTTGATGCAATAAATATAATGGCTGATGCTATTGAAAGAGCTGGAACAACTGATCGTGGTGCAATTAGAGATGCACTTGCAGCTACTAAAAACTTTCCAAGTGTTACAGGTAAAATAACATTTACTGAAGTTGGTGATGTTATGAAAGAGTATACCAGGGTTAGAGTTACAAATGGTGAGTTTAAGGTTTTTGTACCGTAAACTTAACTTAATTTCAGGCATCCGATTTCGGATGCCTGAATTTATTATCAGGTGAGAAAGGAGAAAATTTCGAGTGTTTTTACAACAACTAATAAATGGAATTACTCAGGGGAGTCTTTTTGCTCTTCTGGCAATATCTTTTTCAATAATCTATGGAGTTTTAAAACTTGTTAATTTCGCAACAGGTTCATTATATATGATGGGTGCTTTTGCAGGGTTAATGGTTGTTAAATATGTTACACCCAATATCTTTGTAGCCTTACTTGCAGGTGGTGCTATGGGATGGTTTTTGGGATTTGTAATTGAAAAGGTTGCAATAAAAGCTTTAAGAGGTGTAGCAAGAATTGCTTCATTGATCTGTACCATTGGATTTTCTATATTTTTAAATGAACTGGCTTCTGTTATATATGGAGCAGAAACACAGTCGATGCCTAGTTTTTATAATAATACTGCCTTTGTAATAGGGGACGTTAATGTTGTGTGGTATCAGATTTTCATGGTTGTAACAGCAGCTGTAATTTTATTATTTCTCCAGATAATAATTTTTAAAACTAAATTAGGTCTGGCAATAAGAACTGTTTCTCTGGATTATAAGGTAGCAGGGTTGATGGGAATTAATGTTGATAAAACTATTTCCTATGCTTTTGCTCTTGGTGGAAGTACTGCTGGTATTGCCGGTGTCCTTGCTGCTGTCTACTATAATGCTGTAGTTCCAACTATGGGTAATATAGCAGGGCTAAAGTCGTTTTCAGCTGCTGTATTTGGAGGATTATCCTCAATCCCTGGAGCAATTCTTGGAGGATATCTGTTAGGAATAATTGAGAATCTGGGAGTCCAGGTTGTTGGTTCCGGATGGCGGGATATTATAGGGTTTGTTATCCTTGTTGGATTTCTTCTTTTTCGTCCAAGAGGAATTCTTGGTAAGAAGATTAATATATAAGAATGGAGAATAATTAGTAATGATTGGTCAGGATAATAAATTATCTAAATACAAATTACCCTTATTAATAGCTGCAGGAATTTTTGTACTTATTATTCCAAATTTTTTAAACGGATATATGTTAAGAATTTCTATTTTAATTGGGATCTATATGGTTTTGGCTTCAAGCCTTAACATAATTATTGGTTTTACAGGAATGTTTTCTCTTGGACATGCAGCTTTTTATGGTATAGGTGCCTATGTTTCTGCCCTGTTAGCAACAAAACTGGGACTTTCTTTCTGGTTTTCTATGATAATGGGTGGACTTGCTGCAGGTATTATGGGTGCATTTATTGGTCTTGCTACTTTAAGGCTAAGGGCAATATTCCTTGCATTTACAACTCTTGGTTTTGGTGAAATTGTAAGAATTATAATTTTAAACTGGATATCTGTAACCCGTGGTCCTATGGGAGTGACAGGGATCCCTGCTCCAAGATTATTTGGAAAAGCATTTAATTCAGTTGCTTTTTATTATTGGGTACTTTTACTGGTAATAATAACACTTGTAGTAATAAGACGAATTTATAATTCAAGAATAGGCCGGGCTTTTGTAGCTATCAGAGAAGATGAGCTGGCAGGGAAAAGTATGGGAATAAATATATTTGCTTTTAAAACCCTTGCATTTACCCTCGCCTGTTTTATTGCTGGTGTTGCAGGAGCCACTTATGCTCATTTTGCAAGGTATATAAGCGCAGATCAGTTTGCCGGTCCTGAATCATTTATAATTTTAACCATGGTTGCGTTAGGTGGAACAGGATCTCTTATTGGCCCGTTAATTGGAGCATTTATTCTTGTTCTAATACCAGAGGCTTTTCGCTTTCTTGCAGAATTTAGAATGGTTCTCTATGGAGCAATTCTTATATCTGTAATTGTTCTTCGGCCTGGTGGGATAGTTGGTGTAAAAGGAATATTTGAAAGATCCGAACCACTTTTTAAGAAAAAAAAGAAACCTTCGGAGGTTTCAAAATGATGATGAAAATAAAAAAGGTTACAAAAGCCTTTGGCGGACTTATTGCTGTAAATAATATAGATATGGAAATTGAAGAAGGAACAATACATGCTGTAATTGGTCCAAATGGAGCTGGGAAAACTACCTTTTTTAACGGAATAACAGGAATTAGTCCAATGGATTCCGGTGAAATTATATTTGAAGGAGAAGACATACAAAACCTTTCAACCCATGTTATTGCTAAAAAGGGTATCTCCAGAACATTTCAGAACATTAGGTTATTTCCATATATGACAGCTTTAGAGAATGTAAAAGTAGGTACTCATACTTTGACAAAATCATTTGTCTGGGATGCTGTATTTAGAACTTCCCGGTTTAAAAGAGAAGAAAAAGATACAGAAGATTTTTGTCTTAATCTTCTTGAATCAACAGGATTGATTAATGAAAAAGATTTTAGAGCTAAAAATTTACCTTATGGAGCTCAAAGAAAACTGGAAATTGCCCGGGCTCTAGCAAGTAAACCTAAAATATTACTTCTTGATGAACCTGCAGCTGGTATGAACGATACGGAAACAGCAGACCTTGTAAAATTTATTTTAAAATTAAAAGATAGTGGTCTTACTATAATATTGATTGAGCATGATATGAAATTGATTATGAGTATTGCAGATATAATATCAGTAATTGATCATGGAGTAAAAATTGCTGAAGGTACTACAACAGAAATTCAGAATAATGAAAAAGTTATTGAAGCATATTTAGGAAAAAGGAGAGCAGTGTAGTGGTACAACTTGAAGTTAATAATCTAGCTGTTCAATATGGAGAGATAAAGGCTCTGAAAGGCATTTCATTTAAAGTAGAACAAGGAGATTTTGTAACTTTAATTGGGGCAAATGGAGCAGGGAAAACTACTTTACTTAATGCTTTGACAGGAGTTGTTAAATCCTCAAAAGGTGAAATTATTTTTAAAGGAAAAAATATAACCAGTATGAGGTCTGATAATATTGTTCGTTTGGGTATATCTCATGTTCCTGAAGGAAGAAAAATATTTTCTGAATTGACAACCGAAGAAAACCTGTTTGTAGGTGCATATATCATTAACGATAAGGATGTTGTAAAGAAGAATCTGGATCTGGTATATTCTTTATTTCCATTATTGGAGGAGCGGAAAAAACAAATAGGGGGAACTCTTTCTGGTGGTGAACAACAGATGCTTGCAATTGGAAGAGGGCTTATGTCCAATCCGGATATTCTTTTTCTGGACGAACCCAGCCTGGGATTGGCTCCAATTATTATTGAAAATATTTTTGAATATATTAAAGAAATTAATAAACAGGGAACAACTATTTTCCTGGTGGAACAAAATGCAAATATGGCTTTACAGTTTGCAAACTATGGTTATGTCCTTGAAACAGGAAATATTATTATTCATGATAATTCTAAAAATCTTATTGATAATGATATTGTTAGAAAGGCATATCTGGGAGGCACATGATCAAAAGCGACGTATGTGTTGTTGGAGCCAGTAATATTGATTTAATAAGCTATATTCCGAGACTTCCTGTGGAAGGGGAGACTCTTCATGGTACAGAATTTCGTATGGGTTTTGGAGGGAAGGGTGCAAATCAGGCTGTAATGGCGGCTAAGCTTAATGCCAATGTTTCTATGGTTACAAAACTGGGCGATGATGTTTTTGGAAAACAAACTTTAGAGAATTTCCAAAATTTTGGAGTAAATACAGATAAAATTTATTTTACCAAAGAAGCTTTTTCTGGAGTGGCTCCCATCTCTGTTGATAGTGATGGGAAAAACTCAATTATAATTGTAACCGGTGCTAATGATCTACTTAGTGTAGATAATATTCAATCTGCAAAAAGTACAATTAGCTCATCAAAAGTTTTGGTATGTCAGATGGAAATCCCTGTTGAGATATCAATTTCTGCACTAAAAATTGCAAAAGAAGCAGGAGTTCTTACTATATTTAATCCAGCTCCGGCAAGAAATAATCTCCCTGGAGAAATATACGGTTTAATTGATATTATTTCTCCTAACGAAACTGAGGTAGAGATTTTGACAGGTGTTAAAATAAACAGCATAAAAGATGCTGAAGATGCCGGAAAATTGCTGGTGAAAAGAGGTGTTGAAACTGTAATAATTACACTTGGTGAAAAAGGGAGTATGCTGGTAACAAAAGATGGTGGAGAATATTTTCAGGTAGACAGTGTTGATGCGCTTGATTCAACTGGAGCAGGTGATGCCTTTATTGGGAGCCTTGCTATGTCCCTTGCAAAAGGCAGGTCGCTATCAGATTCAATAATATTTGCAAATAAAATTGCAGGAATATCAGTCCAAAATAAAGGAACCCAAACAAGCTTTCCTGCAATATCTGAGCTGCCTGACGAATTAATATTGGGCTACTAAAAAAGGAGAAATTTAAACAATGACAAAAATTGAAAGAATAGATAGCATTCTAAATGGAAATAAACCAGACAGGGCACCTGTTAGTATGTGGTACCATTACGGATCACAATTTCTAACTGGTGATAAATATGCAGAAATTGTTATGGCATATTATAAATATTATGATTTTGACTGGCTAAAGGTTATGAATGATTATTTTTATCCAATGCCTAAAGATATGTACGAATTAAAATCCAAAGAAGATTTGAAATTATTAAAACCCTTTGATATTTATGATTCTGAATGGAAAGAACAGCTTAAAGCCTTAAAGATAATTAATGCGGAACTTAATGGAAAAGCCTATTTTTGTGATACTGTATTTGATCCCTATCAGGAACTTCAAAGGAGCCCTGTGGGAGAGCATCTTCCAATACTCATGAAAGAAGAACCTGAGGCTGTCCTTAAAGCATTGTCCATTGTAACTGACAATGTTATTGAATATGCAAAGGAATCTATAAAAGCAGGGTCAGCAGGTATTTTCCTTTCTGTTCTTGCAAGCAGTGATCAATTGAGCAGAGAAGATTTTCTAAAATTTGAAAAACCCTTTGCAATGAGAGTCTTTGATGCAGTTAAGGATCTTGGAGTTATGAATAC
>DAOVSY010000514.1 GCA_030633365.1 Spirochaetaceae bacterium
ATTCTTCTTTCCCCATGAAGGACAATATTTTGAGAAGAAAGTAGTAATTCATTAATGCGTAATATTGCATCTTCTCTTCCGCAAAAAAAATCTTTTGTTACAACTGTTCCATAAACAAAAGGGATCATAATATCTTCCTGTTACACTGTTTTGTATTATACAAAACAGTATAATACAAATTTGTAAAATACGCAACAAAGTTTTAATTTCAGCCTAATAAATCAACTTTTTTAAGATCTGATCGTTTCTTCTCCATTTTGCACTTGCTTTAACCCGTAGATCCAGCATTACTCTGTATGGGAAAATTCCGTTAAGTTCTTTTTGAGCTGCTACACGAATAGCTTTTATTCCAACACCGCCCTTGCCCACAACTATCCCTTTTTGGCTTTCTCTTTCAACAATAAGAAAAGCTCTTATCCATAACACCTTCCCTTCTTCAGCTACTTCCATATCTGATATTTCCACATAAATAGCATGGGGAAGTTCTTCCTTTACCCTGTTTATGGCTTTTTCCCTTATTATTTCAGCTGCTCTAAACTCGGGTTCCTGATCTGTAAAAAACTCATCAGGATACATTTTCTCACCTTCTGGAGAGTTATCAAACAGGGCTGATTTAAGATCTTCTATACCCTTTGATTTTAATGCAGAAACTGGAAATACAAATGCCTCTGGAAAACGTTCTTCCAGATCGTCATATAATTTATCAGTGTTACCTTCAGAAAGATCAATTTTATTTATAGCAATAATTAATTTTGTCTGGTACCCCTTAAGAAGTTCAGAAAGATTCTCTTCCTCTTCTCCGGATCTTCTGGAAGAATCTATTACGTAAAGAATAAGGTCCGCATCATCCAAAGAGGATACAGATACAGTTTTTAGCTGTATGTTAAGTTTTTTATCTGAAAGATGATAACCAGGGGTATCTATAAATACCAGCTGTCCTCTTTCTTCTGTAAGAATCCCCCGAACTCTATTTCGGGTTGTTTGAGGTGAAGGAGCCACAATTGATATCTTGTGACCGCATAATTCGTTCATTAAAGTGCTTTTTCCTGCTGAGGGACGCCCAATTAGTGTTATAAATGATGATTTCATAAGGCCTATTCTAATCTTTAAAGCGGATAATTCAAGTACTATGAAAGCTCTTCTTTCCTTTCTTTTAATAAATTTGTATACTTCTGTTTGTATAATTGAAAATTAATAGGCTGGTCGCCAACAAGTTGGCCTGGTCGGGACTTCGTCCCTGCTCGGCAATGCAACCGTTGCTGCTCGCCCATGCAACCAAGGCCTGGTCGCCAACAAGTTGGCTGCTCGGCTATGCAACCAAAGCCTGGTCGCCAACAAGTTGGCTGCTCGGCTATGCAACCAAAGGAGTACTTAGATATGATTGATGAGGAAGAAGATGATAAAAAGGAGAAAAAAGAGGAAGGGGGGCATGATCTTTCTGAAAAGATGATGGATACCCGGACTATTATTCTCTCTGGTGAGGTCGATAAAGATCTTGCAGAAAAAGTTGTAACACAGCTCCTCCTGTTAGAAGCAGCAGGAGATGAGCCCATAAAGATTTTTATTGATTCACCTGGTGGTGATGTTGATGACGGGTATGCCATTTTTGATATGATTCGTTTTGTAAAACCTGATGTGTATACAATTGGTATGGGCCTGGTAGCAAGTGCGGGTGCACTTATATTACTTGCTGCATCTAAAGAACACAGACTGGGATTTCCCAATTCACATTATCTGATACATCAGCCTTTAAGTGGTATCCGGGGAGTTGCGACAGAAATAGAGATTCATGCTAAAGAACTTGAAAAACTGAGAATTAAATTGAATCATCTTATAAGTGAAGAAACAGGTCAGGATATTTCTAAAGTGGAAAAAGATACAGATAGAGATTTCTGGATGAATGCAGAAGAATCCCTTAATTATGGATTAATTTCCAGAATTATTACCAAAAGAGAAGATTTGGAAGGAATGATAAAAAGGGTCTAAATTATTATGTTGATATAATTAAAAAATATCTCTATTTTTGAAGCAGAATTGCTGTTTGCCCTATATTGTATTATATGAGAAAAAAACAATTTTCAGGGCAGATAGTAATTTTTTTTATTTTATCAATTTTTCTTCTTCTAATTATTTCCTGTACAAGGTGTGTTCTTCCTGGTTTCGATAATTTATCGAATAGTATTGTTTTTATGTCATATAATACCCAAAATATTTTTGATGATACTGATAATGGAACAGAGTACCCAGAATTTGACCCTTCCGGGGGTGACTGGGGAATTAGTCAGTATAATACCCGCTTATTCAATCTTTCTGAAATAATTCGACGTTCAGTTTCTGGTGGTGCAGATCTTATTGCACTACAGGAAATTGAAAACAAACGGGTAGCAGAAGATCTG
>DAOVSY010000118.1 GCA_030633365.1 Spirochaetaceae bacterium
AAGCACTTTATCCTGATGGAGAAATCCCCATGAGGGGACAAATTTCCGTTGACGCTCCTGGTGCAGAAGATGAATGGTTTGTAGGTGTCTTTGGTGATGTGATAACCTTCCTTACTGGTGCTTCGCCACACACAGGTTTTATTGGTGCAGAGTTTGGGAAAACAGATGATATTTTTGTACGACAAAATAAAATGGTCTATGATGAAAAACCTACAAAACAAATGCCTCCTGCCAGAGAATGGGTTTTTACCCGAACTGATACAGGTGCTAAAGTTGGTGTAAAATATAACCTCGTTATTATTCTCCCAATTCCAACTCCGGGACGTATAGCAATGGGTAAGAAAATGGCTGCTGGTACAGCTACTCCGGAAGAAGCTGCTGATTATATCCAATACTGGAATGCCAGAGCGGTATATACATTGGAAAATTCTGATGAAATAGATGGCTTTATCTCTGTTAAAGTTTATAACTAAGAGTATTTTTTTTATTTATGAGAGTCCGTGTCTGCACGGGCTCTTTTTTTTTGATATATTATACACACGTGTGTATTGACGTTAGTCATAATTCTGGCTAATACTCTAACCATGGTAATAATCTAAAATTTCCATATATAGTTAATTAAGGTACTAATTTGAAATATACAACAGATGAAATTTATATTCGAATCGAACAGGAACTTTTGAAACATTTCAAAGGTAAAAAAGGGTTTCCGTTGTTCAAAGAGCAATTGGAAAAGAACTTTTCTTCTTTATTTAATAATCTGTTTAAACTTTATGGAACCCATCCTGATTTTCTATATCAGCTTGAAGATATTATAAAAGAAATTTGCCGGATATCTCTTGGTGGCACTTTTATTACAAGACAAAAAAATCCTGATATCAATAAAGAAAGTTTGATGCATGAAGGGGATTCTGGTGTTGTTGGAGCAGTATTTTATGTAGATCTTTTTGCTGGTAACCTTAAAAAAATAGGAGAAAAAATTCCCTACTTGAAAGCATTAGGTATAACATTTGTACATTTAATGCCTGTATTCAAGACACCAAAGGGTGAGTCCGATGGTGGATATGCTGTTTCCAGTTATAGAGAGGTGGATCCCGGGTTGGGAACAATGAGTGATCTTAAAAAACTGGCTAAAAAACTTGAAGAAAATGGTATTAGCCTGGTTCTTGATTTTGTACTTAATCATACATCTCATGAACATAGATGGGCAGTAAATGCGAAATTCGGTGATAAAAAGTATCAGGCATATTATTATATATTTGAAGACAAGTCAGATGTAGATGAATACAGTCAATATTTACGGGATATTTTTCCGGAAGTAAGAAAAGGATCCTTTACTTATAATAATGAGATGGAAAGTTGGATATGGACTACTTTTCATAATTACCAATGGGATCTTAACTATGGTAACCCTGATGTTTTTGTGGAAATGGTAAGTGAGATGTTGTTTCTTATAGAAGCAGGTGTAAAAATTCTGCGATTTGATGCTCCTGCTTTTATCTGGAAGAAAAAAGGTACTTCCTGTGAAAATCTGACCGAAGTTCATACATTAATTAAAGCTTTTAAATCTGTAATGAATATTGCAGCACCAGATGTTATGTTCCTTTCCGAAGCAATAGTTCATCCGGATGAGATAAAAAAATATATTTCCAAAGACGAATGTGAGTTATCTTATAATCCATTACTTATGGCAACTTTATGGGAGTCTCTGGCAACCAGGAAAACTGCATTGTTAAACGCATCCATGGAAAAATATATAGATGTTCCAGAGGGGTGTTCGTGGATAAACTATATTCGTTGTCATGACGATATTGGATGGACTTTTTCTGATGAAAATGCCTGGGAAGCAGGAATAGATCCCCATGGGCATCGACAATTTCTTAATAATTTTTATACAGGTAAATTTGAAGGCAGTTTTGCCCGGGGATTACCCTTTCAGGAAAATATTCATACTGGAGATATGAGAATCTCCGGTACAATGGCCTCTTTGGCTGGGTTGGAAAAAGCTTTAAATGAAGAAACTAAAAAAGAAGTAGATTTGGCAATTGCCAGAATTAACCTTCTTTATGGGATTATCCTTTCTATAAATGGATTTCCTCTGATCTACATGGGAGATGAAACAGGTCAGTTAAATAATTATAGTTTTCTGGAAAATTCTAATTATGCAAAAGACAGTAGATGGGTTCATAGACAGAAATCCAGTGACAACAGATCTCCACTAAATAATCATTCGAAAATTATTTTCGAGCAATTAAAGAAACTTATTTTTATTCGAAAGAAGTGTTCAGCATTTAGTGGAAATAATATTACTATACTTGATACTTCAAATCCTCATTTATTTGTTTTTGAAAGGAACCCTGTAAAACCTGGAGTTGATAAAGTAATTGTTCTGGCAAATTTTTCTGAATATATTCAGAAAATTAAGCTACCGGTAAAAACTTTTGATATCATAAGTGAATTAAATTTTGAATCTGAAATAATGATGAATGCTTATCAATTATTGTGGCTAAAAAAAATATAATATAATAAATTTAACTCCCTTATCTTTCTTGACTAATACAAAATAATCATTATTATTGGTTATCATTCTCAAAAGGAAATTGTTAAATGAACAGTCAAATTTCAAGCTCCTACAGAAAGATGGCGTTTATTATTGTATTATTAGTTATGGGTGTTTCCCTTTTTGCCCAGGCGCCGCCGCCTCCTCCTTCTCCCAGTCTTTCCGACTCGGTTTTATCAGAAGATGTTGCTGCTGATACTGTAGTTAAAGAGGGAATATTTTCCTATTTAAAAGATATTCAGTTAAAAGGAACTACCTTTATAAAACATCAGCTGGATTCTCTAAGAGATGGTTTTACTTTAAAAACTTTTCTTATAATTACTTTTTTTTCATTGGCTTATGGAATATTTCATACTCTGGGCCCTGGGCATGGTAAATTGATTGTTATTTCGTTTTTTTTAAGAGATAACACTACTAAAGCAGATGCGTTTTCTCTTTCAGTTATTGTATCCATTATTCATTCTTCTGCAGCAATAATTTTAGCAATACTCTTTCAGTCAGTTTTTTCTTCTGTTAAAGGAATGGCTCAGGTGAGGGTTCAGAATGGATTTACATTGTTCTCCGGCCTTTTAATTCTTACTCTTGGAATAGTCTACCTTATAATGCATATAAAGGGAAAAGATCATCATTCAGTTAAAGTAAAGCAAATGGAGAATGTTAAATCAAGCAGGTCTGGTAGATGGAAAAGGAATTTAGCAGTAGGTCTGTCTATAGGTATAGTCCCATGTCCACTGTCTCTGACAATTATGATGCTTTCTATTGTTTACGGAATTTTCTGGATTGGAATATCTTCTGTAATATCTCTAACTATTGCTATGGTTATTGTTTTATATCTTCTTTCTATATCTACAATTAAATCCAGAGATATTGTTGAGCATCCTGAAGGAAAAAAAGAGAATAAAGTTCTAACTACTATACTTGGTTATACTGGTAATGTAGCACTTATTTTTCTTGGATTATATTTTACTTATATAGGAGGAATTGCGCTTTGGTAAATAAGCACAATTCCGGAAAAGGAGGAATTGCACTTTTTTAAGTGCAATATTTAAGATGAAAAAACTATTTTTTTTATTATTCATAATCATGTTGCCTGTACTGCTTTCTGCCCACCCTCACAGCAGTATTAATGTTTATGCTCATTATTATTTTGACAATTCCGGTTTTATGGGTTTTTATATTCAGTGGATCTATGATCCTCTATTCAGTTCTCAGATAGTTTATGAGTGTGATCTTGATAATAATTTGTCCTTTTCAGAAGAGGAACTTAAGCAGGTTGAATCTTATTATTTTTCCAGACTGGATAACTACAATTATTATACAGAGCTTAAAATTGATAATAAACTGGTTCCTCTTGGTCTGCCTGTCAATTTTAGTGCAGAAATTGATAAAAGTGATGATAATGTTGTAATCTTTACTTTTTATATTCCTGTAAATCATCCTTACAATTCTAATGATACATCAGTTTTTATAGATTTTACAGATCCCACAGGGTATTCAACCTTTATATGCCCCCAGCGTTCATTATCAGTTAATGGAGATGTAGCAATAATAAGTAATGTAGAAATTAACAGAATGGGTTCAATTTTATTTACATATAACTAAGAGTTATGTTATAATATTAACAAATTTAAAGGAGACAATAATGAAAAATCTTTTCAAAGTGCTGATGTTAGTCAGCCTTGTTGCAGTTTTCCTAGGATGTGCAACATCACCTATTTCTATGCCCGATGTAGAACACAATCTTGTAATTCTGCATACTAATGACTATCACGGTCATCCTTCCGCATTTTATGATTATCCTGCAGGTGGACAGGGTGGATTACCAGCTCAGGCAACTTATGTAAATGACGTTAGAGCAGCTAACCCTAATGTACTTGTTTTAAGTGCTGGAGATCTCAATACAGGTCGACCTGAATCTAATTTCTTTAAAGCTGAACCGGATATTATTGGTCATAATTTTATTGGTTACGATGCTCTTACAATGGGTAACCATGAATTTGATCCTGATTTTGATGCAATGCAGAAACAGATTGCAGATTCTAACTTTCCATGGTTATGTGCAAATGTTGTAAATGAAGATGGTTCTTATATTGAAAACGTTCTTCCTTACATAATTAAAGATTATGGCGATTTTAAAGTAGCCATTCTTGGACTTATGGATGCTGGAACTGTAAAAACAGGAAGCCCTGCAAATATTGAAAGATATACATTCAGAAACGAAGTAGAAGTTGCAAATGAACTTGTACCAATGTTAAAAGAACAGGCAGATATTGTTATAGCACTTGTTCATATGGGACTTTATCCTGAACTAACTGAAGGATCAAAAGCAGTTGCAGCTCAGGTTCCTGGTCTTGCTCTTGTAATTGATGGTCATACACATACTAAACTTGAAGAACCAGTAATGGTTAAAAATGAAGTAACTGGTAAGGATGTAGCTATTGTACAGGCACGACACTGGGGTCTATATATGGGTAATGCCAGTCTTAGTTTTATGAATGGTGAAGTTACTGGTCTTGACTGGAAACTTGATCCAATCAATGTACAGTATCGGGAAAAACTTGATGACGGAACAAGAGTTTATCATTTTGTTGGCGAAGAACTTAAAGAAGATGCAGCTCTTGCAGCTTTAATTCAGCCATTTGTTGATAAAGTAGATGCAGTGCTTAATGAAGTAATTGGTACAGCAACAGCTCCTTTCCTTAATGATGATACAAGAAAAGTTGAAACAGCGATTGGTGATATGGTAGCAGATTCTATGCTCTGGTATGCTAATTCTATGAATCTTGGTGCAGATTTTGCTTTCCAGAATGGTGGTGGTATTAGAACCTCTATAGCTGATGGTGAGATTATGAAAAGAACAATCTATGAAGTACTTCCTTTTGATAATACTGTAATGACAGTTACAATGAAAGGATCAGATGTAATTGCACTTTTTGATTATACTCCGGAAACAGTAACTCATGGTGCTATGCCACAGGTTTCTGAAGGTGTTTCTTTTGTAATTGATGTTGCAGCAGGAACTATTTCTGATGTACTTATTAATGGTGCAGCAATTGATCCTGGAAAAGAATATGTAATTGCTACAAATTCTTATCTTGCATCCGGTGGTGATGGTTATAAGATGTTCAAGAATAAAGTTGCAGAATACGATTCTTCTCTAATGCAGAGAGATGCGTTTATTGATTATATTGAATTCCTTGGTGGAACTATTACACCTGATGTTAAGGGACGATACGTAATTAAATAACTCAATTTTAATTTATGCTGCCCTGTAATTTGACAGGGCAGCTTTTTTTTGTAGTAATAAAATGAAAACAATATACGCTGTATTAAATGATAAACTTCTTCCTAAGAATATTGCGGAACTGCTTCTAAAGGAAGGCACTGGTTCTGTTACTGAATCTGTAGAAATTACTTTAGAACCTTCCACAAATCCTGATTTTTTTCATCTTGAGGATCTTCTAAGAAAAGCTTTACAGGTAAACATTAAGCATTCTTTTACTTATTCTGGTATTTCCGATATGTTGTTAAAATTATTAAGTAATAATAAGAACAAACAAGGAAAAATTATGGTAAAAATTATACAGGGAGAGAAAATATTCCTGCATATATATTTTATTTAAAACTGTTTGTGCCTATAAATAAATAAATACCTAGATTTTCAGGATTAAATGAAGAACTGCCAGATTGGATTCTATAACTTACACCAATTCCTGCAGATTCAAATACATTAATGTAATTACCTAAAAGTATAAACTCTATTCCGGTATAATAATTTTCATCGACTATTAGTTCGTAGTTTTGTACTGAAAATAATTTTTCCAAATGCAGGGACCCGCTAATTCCCTGTAATGAAAGGCCTCCCAGAATTGGCCAATCGGGTCTGACAAGAGTAAATAAATAATCAGCTGAAGTAAGTATTTCGATATCACTATTACTGGAAATGTAAAATCCCCTGGGGTTATTTAAATATTTCAGGGTTTCAATTTCTGAGTATGTAAACCTGGTGGAAAATTTAAATACCTGGTGATCTACTGGTGAAGGTAGATTTATACTATTGATACTTTTTAATGCATATTGCTTTAGAAAATATGTTGAAACAGGGGTATATAAAATTGTAGATGAACTTATATTAAATGGTGTTATTAAATCTCCACGACTTTTTATTCCGGTAAATGAATAGTTTAAACCATTTAATAAATAAGCTTTATTATAATAATCGATATATGAATCCGGGTCTGGTGAGAAAAAAGAAAAATCTTTATTAGAAGAAATTGTATGATTATCCAGTATTCCTGTGAATAATCCTAAATAAGTATAATTTCCTAATTTACTGTAATTTAGAACAGGGATACTAAAAATAAGCTGTTGTTCTGTTGTTTGAAGGGCATTATTGATAGTTGATTTTTCTAAATATCCCTGCAGTAAACTGTAATTTAAACCTATTGGTCCCCAGTTGTACGAAAAGTCAATAGAAGCTCCTGGTTGTATCATGCTTGTATCCAGGGTCAGTGTCGTAAATAATTCGCTTTTGCCAAGAATTGATCTAAAATAAGCTGTTACACCTGGTCCAAATATTTGTGTGCTTTCATATACAGGGTTTATATAAAATGGAATAGGAGTAAATGCAACTAGTTTAGGTAAATCTGTATATTTTCGAGAATTTTCCAGATTGATATTTTGGGGTAGAGGTTCTGCGTTATCTAATTTTCGTCTATCCTGAAATATAACATTTTTTCCTATGGCTGGAATTTCTGTATAGGGAGCAGTTCTTAATGTATAACCTCTGTATGAATATGTGGAATAGACAATATTATTATTATAGATAAAGCCTGAAAATAACCCTACAGGGTCGGAAAATAGTTTTTTTAGATTTCTCTTCTCTGTCATTTCTATTTCATACAGGGCAGGAGGTCCGTCTATATCAGATACAAAAACTATATTTCCATTATCCATAAAAAGGGGGTTATATATATCTCCTGTAATATCAGGAGCAATTGATATCAGCTTGTTGTTTTTATCAAGAATATGAAGGTGCCTGCCTGTGGTATTCTGAACTTCAAATACTATTTTTTCCCCATCATGGGAAAAATCAGGATTAAAAATAGAAGATCCTTTTATTTCAAATAGTATTTTAACATTCCCAGTAATAATATCTATTTCAACCAGTCTTGTATGTTGCCCGTAGTTTTGAATTGCTGCAAGTTTCTTACCATCTGGAGATATTACAGGTTGTTTGATATGTGCATTATTCGTAATTTTTGTAATATTATTACTAATTCTATCTAAAACATATAGATTTGACATTGCCCGTAACCCTGAAGGATGATTCCCATCTATATCGAGAGAGGTGAAGAATATATAATTCCCATTTTTAGAAGCAGTATAAGAAGTATAGTCTGAAAGAGTTGTTTTTATAAGAATAGTTTCTTTTCTACTAACAGGATCAAACATAACAAGAGCTGGTTCTTTATCTTCAGTTTCACGATAGATTATCCATCCCTTATCTGTTATTACCGGTAGATAATAGTTTGATTCTTTATCCGGGGATAATAGTTTATGTGGACCTGGATTATTATTTGAATACTTTTCTTTTAGTTCAAGTTCCATCTGTTCAAATATTTTACTAATAGATTTTCCTGTAATTTTTTTTACATAGTGATTAAAACCCAAAAGAGGAAAAATTAAGTATTCTCTGTAAATTTTAACAAAAATATCATTGCCATAATTACGGGCCAGATAATCATTTATACTATATCCAGCTACATATATTCTGCTTACTGGAGGGTGGTAAGAACTGTAAGCTGCCTGTCTCCAGGAAAAAAGCTTATCTTCCATAATAAGAGCTTTTGAATACATTTCAAAAA